>JAMOBI010000169.1:0-4335 GCA_039908105.1 Magnetococcus sp. YQC-9 | reverse complement strand
AAGGTCACCGGAACCCACCGCTACCATCTCACCGACAAGGGGCGATCCATCATCACTGCCCTGATCACCGCCCGGAGTGCAAGCACGGAATCTTTAACAAAATTGGCAGCTTGAAAAAATCCTCGCGGGAAGCGCAGAAACCTGGGGATAGTAGTGCAGGGGCACATCGATTATCGCTCGGTGGCGAACCCGATGGATCAGGCGGTGTCTCTGATCAACGACCTGCGCAGCGAACAGACCGAGGCCACCCGGCACGGGCTTTCCTGTTATGTGAAAAAGAGTTGGCAGAACGAAACCATGCAAGCCGAGCTGTTCTCGCTCTATTACGCCGACGCGGGAGATTACCTGTTGCGGCCTAAAATGAGCTACAAAATCAACGATGACGTGCGCCTTTCCCTGGGTGTGGAACGCTATGGCGGCCATGACGACACCCCATTGGGATCCCTGCGCCACAATTCGATGGTGTTCGGCGAGGTACGTCATGGGTTTTGAAGACGTATCCAAATTCAAAAAGCTCAGAGATGGTGACTTGTCCGGGCGGACCTGATATTCTCACTCCATGAACGAAATTTCCCAGCCACATGACCGATTCATCAAGTTGCTGCTTTCCGATCCAGAAAAGGCGGGAACTCTTGTGCGGGAACGGCTGCCAAAGGAGTTGTCCGAATTTCTGAGTCCCGAACCACCGGAACTGGTGGAGGGGTCTTTCGTTGATGAGGAGTTGCGTGAGCACCTGACTGACCGGCTTTTTCGCGTGCGTACCATTCATGGTCGGGTGGCGATGCTTTACATTCTGATTGACCACAAGAGCTACCCAGACCAGTTTGTCGCCTTTCAACTGCTGAAATACCAAGTCGAAGCGTGGAAGCAGTGGGTACGGGAGAACCCGGAATGGACGCGGTTGCCAGCAATTGTGCCGTTTCTTTTCTACCATGGGGCAACGGAATGGCGGATTCCAACCGAATTCATGGCATTGGTGGATGCCGAAGAAGGTTGGCGTCCTTTCCTCCTCAATTTTCAATTTCCGGTCTTTGATCTGGGTAAAGTACAGGATCGTCAGCTTTCTCGGCATCCCAGGTTGCACGCATGGCTGGTTGTGGCCAAATATGCGACCCGTGCTGGGAAGCAGGTACGGATAAAGCAGTATCTGATTGAAGTGCTTGGCGATGCGGGAGAAGATTTCCCTGTCATTATGCGGTATATTGTTGAGACCTACGATGATTATGATGAATCGACTGTACGAGAGATTATCCACGCTGTGCGTCCAGAGGAGGAACATGCCATGATGTCCCAATTTGCGCAGGATATTATTGCCAAGGGAAAACCTGACTGGTTGAACCAAGGCCGCCATGATGGCAATGCCGATATGCTCCTGAAACTGATGCGCCGCAAATTCGGCCAAACGCCAGACTGGGCGGTCGAAAAGGTGACGACGGCGAAGCTGGAACAGATCGAAACTTGGAGCGAGAACGTCCTGTTCGCCACCTCCGTGGACGACGTGTTCGCCTCCTGACCTTCGGACCAGAAAATGATGGCAAGGCCATCGCCTACCAAGCGAGGCCCGCAACTGGTCCGAAGGTGCCATGCGGCGCATGGAAGGAAATTTCGACACGCCACAGAAAGGCCCTTGCAGATCAATTGATTTCGTTACCAACTGCGTCAATTGGCAACCAAAGCACCGCCAAACTTTACTCCGTGCTGCATTGCAACACATGTCGGAGAATTTGGTTTGGATCCGTCATTTCGGTACGCCATTCAAATTTCGCGAGCTTTTCTTCGATTCCAGACCGCCCTTCCAGGCGGTTTTTTTATGCCTGAAAAGTCCAATATTTTCAATAGATAGCCAACACGGTTCGCAAATCGTCTCGGTGGGGTCCGGACCAGCAGGAGTCGGAAACACCTTCTTTTTTCTCCTCTCCGCCGGAATTCTCCAAAACCTGTGGACCAGACACCCTTCTGGTCCACAGCCTGTGGACCAGATTTTTCATGCTAAATTTCAATGTTTAACATCAGTTTCTAATATTGGACCAGTTCGATAGAAAAGATGGTTGTCGAGCATGGAAACGAACCCTGGTCCGATTGATTTGATATTGTTTGAAATATTTTAGGTTGTTTTGTTGGGCACAGAAATCTACTTTTAGATTCATTCGCTCCGCGCATGGTCGGCCTGTGTGCCACCCTGTTGCGAAACACCAGAACCGCCAACACGCCCTTGCCGCCAGTCGGAAAAACCCGACACTACGCAACGACCCGGCAACAGGACAAATTGAAGAATGGGCAATGGCGGACGTGCGCTTGCTGAATTCGTATACCGAAATTTCGCCATCCGGAAAAGGGCTGCGCTGTTTTGCGAAGGGCCAGCTACCGGATGGCTGGCGGAAGTGTGGACATCGAGAAATTTACTCTGAAAAGCGGTACCTGACCATTACCGGGAATCATCTTGACGGAACCCCTTTAGAGATATTTGAACGGCAATCCTCTATCGAGATGTTTCATCAGGCTCATGGACCGACGGTGAAAAATCATGAACGCACCCAGGAGACCGAGGCGCATACGGACGCCGAGAATGACGCTTTGCTCAACCTGATGTTTTCAGAGCGTGCAAACGGATTCAAGTGGCGTGCATTACACGAAGATGGCGACATTGCCGGCGCTGGTTACAGCTCTGCATCGGAAGCCCGAATGGCCTACCTCAACAAACTGGCGTTCTACACAAAGAAAAACGCCGATTGGATGGATGAGCTTTTTCGGCTGTCCAATCTGTACGCCTTAAATCCTGAAAAATGGGACCGGTTAGGAGGTGGAGAAATAGCTAAAGCAGTCAATGGGACAAAGGCGGTTTATACGGAAAATTTCCACAGTGGGGCTTCTGCATCGGAGGATTTTTCTGCTGAGGGAGCAGGACTGCGAGACCGGCTTTTGCTGCCAAGTGCCGCACTCGAAACGCTTGATGATCTGCCGCACATTGTTGACCGGTGGATTCCTCAAGGCGAAGTCACCCTGTTCACTGGGTACGGAGGGTCTGGGAAAAGTTATGTTTCATTGGTTCTTGCGATTCATGTTGTGTTGGGAATCCCTTTCGGACCGTTATGGACGAAGCAATCGAAGGTGCTGTTTTTCAGCTGCGAAGACAACGTGAGAGTGTTGCGGTATCGGCTTGGGCGCATATGTCGGGCAATGGAGGTAAACCCAACGGAGCTGGATGGCAAGCTGTTTTTGCTTGATGCCAGCGACATTGACTCGGCCTTACACCGGGAGCAACGGATCGCTTTCAATGGACAACAAAGATTATCAACTCAAACAGCCTTACTCAATGAACTTCAAGATTTAAGATTGATGCTCAAAGTTCGGCTTGTGGTTATTGATAACGCCAGTGACTCATTCGACGGCGATGAAATCAGACGGGCACAAGTGCGGGCTTTTATCAGATCGTTGCGGTCACAGCTGGCGGACCAGGATCGGGCTGTTTTGCTTCTGGCGCATGTCAACAAAATCAGTGCTATCGGAGGGAATAAGCCTGGCAGCGAGGATTATTCAGGCAGTACGGCGTGGCACAACTCCGTGAGGTCGCGGTTGAGTCTGGTCCCTGTCGGGCCTGACACGCTGACCATCGAGCACATGAAAGCCAATCTGGGTCCGAAAGCATCTTCTGTTCGGATGGTGTGGCGCAGCGGAGTGCCCGTCGTCGTAGCGGGTGATTTTGCCATGGATGCTGAGGCAGAGCGGATGCGTGATGAGTCCGACAAGGACGCTCTGGTCGAGCTGCTCGAAGATTTTGACCGGCGAGGAGAACGGGTGACGACCTCGGTCCATGGCAGTGCAACCGTGTTTCGGGTTTTAAGTCCCCAGCCAACATTCCCCTGCGACATGGACTCGTCGCGATTGATGCGACTGCTTCGCGAACTGAGGACCGAGGGGCGCATCTTTCGTCGCGAGGTGCGAACAGCAGACCGGAAGAAACGGGAAATCTTCACCTGCAAAACGGAGTTGGAGGGTGCGCCAAATGCGTAAACGCCAACAAGTCCAGGAGGCGCGATTTGGGCCAAAAATGCGCGCCAAATGCACCCAAAAAGTGCGCGCGCCACACCCCCATACCCCCGCGCGCGAGAGGCGCTTTCGGCGCACTCGCTGCGCCAAATAAAAAGAATTCGGCGCACATTTGGCGCAAAACGGTCTATTTGGCGCACATGAACGTAAATTAACTCTGGAATGATACCCTCTGTACTACTATCCCCAGGTTTCTGCGCTTCCCGCGAGGATTTTTTTCAAGCTGCCAATTTTGTTAAAGATTCCGTGCTTGCACTCCGGGCGGTGATCAGGGCAGTGATGATGGAT
>JAMOBI010000168.1:0-4341 GCA_039908105.1 Magnetococcus sp. YQC-9 | reverse complement strand
GGTTCTATCGCCCTTTTTCCAGCATCTTGTGCTGTCGCCGATCAGAAATGCTCCGTTATTAATCGCCATGGTCACTTCTGACTCAATGGTGGAATATTCAAATCCGACAGGCTGCTAGTTGGGTGCTGTGGCCACCAGTTCCGGTTTCTTGTATTGAGGATGTCTGAGTTGCCGCCTGCGCTCCCGTACTTCATCCTCCTCAGCCAGGATCCAATACATGGTGCGCACCGAGCGTAAATGAATCCCCTCATCCAATTTGCCGAGGGCAACGCCGGCCTCAGTGATGGCGTTCTTGGCCAGCTCCAGTTGGGCTTTGGTGGTTTTGATCCGCTCGTTGAACTCCTTTTGCATCGATCCGGCGTAGTTGGCCCGTTCAGAGACCAGGCCGAGGATCTCGTTGTATTTGGCCATATTGTTGACCACCTGAACGATCTCGTCGGAGAACTGCTTGCCGAACAGACCCACCAGGGTGTTCATCTTGGTCTGATTGTCGAGCTTGGAGATCAGGGTCAGAAGGTCCGTGAGCGCTTTTTGCGGGCCGGCTTTGATCATGTCGGCCATCTGCTCGCCGGTGATGCCCAGGCCCAACAACGCCGCCTTGAAATCGGCGGTCTGGGTGGGCGCGGTGGCAAGCTCCCGCATCAGGGCGTTGATGGCTGTCGAAGCCCGTTCCGGTCCCAACCCCATGGAGAGAAAGGTCGTGGCCAGGGCGGCGGTCTCGACATTGGCCAGGCCGAAGACCCGTGCCATGCCGCCGGTGCGGTTCATCACCTCGACGATATCTTTCTCGACCGCGTTGGTGTTGTTGCCGAGGTGGTTGATGGCATCGGCCAGGGATCGGGTTTGCGGCACGGTCAAGGAAAAGACGTTCATCATCTTGCCGACCGCAGCACTCACCTCCTCCGGGGTCTGATTGAAGGCGGTGGCCATCTTGGCGACCAGTTCCGTGAACTCGCGCATGGAACCAGCCGCGATGCCCATCTGCCCGCCGGTGTAGGCGATGGCCGCAAGCCCGTTGACGGTGATCGGGATCTCCCGCGACATGGCGATGATCTGGTCGCGCATCTCCTCGAAGGCCTTGGGGGTCTCGAAATCGACCACCTTCTTGACGTTCGCCATCGAGGCCTCGAACGTGATCGCCTCTTTGGAGGCCGAGGCGATCAAGGCCCCGGCTGCCGCCAGCTTCAACGCCTGATCCTTGACCAGCCCCAACCGTTCCACCAGCGAATCGGCACCGTTGCGCACGGCGATAATCCCTTGAACCATCTGGGTGTGCGCCTGGGCCAGTGCAACGCCCGAAAGCGCACCGCTGGCGCGCAGCCGTTCGTAAGCGGCCTGCAGGCGGGTCACCTCCCGCTCCGCGTTCTGCGGGATGGTCGGCAGACCGAGCACACTCCGGGCTTGGTTGATCTTTTGCAAATCCCGGCCTGCCGTGACCACCCGGTTCATCTGCTCGACCAGTCTGGCCTGCTCGGCGGTCAGCTTGCCGGTATCGATGCCAGCCTGCTGCAAGGTGCCGCGCAGCCTCGTCAAACCAGCCGTTTCGGCGGCCAATTCGCCATTCAAACGATTGACCCCCTGGGCGGCCTGTCCGCTGTCGCGGGCAAAGCCGGTGGAAAAGGCGCGCAGCTCGGAGGCCTGCCCGGTCAGCTTCTGGATCGACTGCACCAGATGGTCGATCTCGGCCTTCTGGCCCTCGGTGCGCAGATTCACCGGAATGGCCCGCAGTTCCTGCAATGCCTTCTTGGCGGCTTCGATCTGCCCGTTAAGACGGGCCAGATCGCCCTGGGTCTGCCGCCAGGCGTTGCCGAGACGCTCGGATTCGGTACGGGCGGCAGCAAGGGCGGTACGCAGGGCATCCACCTTGGCCGCCGAACCATCGAACATCTTGATGTTGCCGAGCGCGGCATTGATCGCCGTCACCTCGCGCTGGGCCGCCGTGCCCATGGCCTTGAGGCTGCTGGTCAGCAAGTCCCGCGCCTTGGCCATGCCGGTTGCAATCGAGTCGGGATCGACACCGATGGTGAAAACGAGCGATTCTTGCGTCACCGGGAGCATGCCTCGTCAATGGCAGAGATGAAATTAGGCAACAGGCAAAAAGAGGATGCCAGGGCGTTTCATGGTTGAATTTCTGGCAAAAAAATTTCTACAATGACAAACATGAAGATCACCTACGACCCCGTGAAACGAGAAAAGACCCTCCTGGACCGAGGTGTCGATTTCGCTGACTCAGTGGCAGTGTTCTCCGGAAGAACTCTCGACCAAGTTGATGAACGTCGAGATTATGGTGAAGAACGCATCGTCACGGTTGGCCGT
Organism: Magnetococcus sp. YQC-9; assembly: GCA_039908105.1. Lineage (GTDB taxonomy): Bacteria > Pseudomonadota > Magnetococcia > Magnetococcales > Magnetaquicoccaceae > Magnetaquiglobus. The sequence goes on along the minus strand of JAMOBI010000168.1, from coordinate 2,025 downwards.
TTGCGTGGGCGGATGATGATTGTGGTTTGGACGGCTCGTGGTGACACTCGCCACATCATTTCAATGAGAAAAGCCAATGAACGAGAACAAGCACGCTTTGGGGAGCGACTTGGTGAGAATTGACAGCCATGTCATCACCCAGGAAGAGTATGAGGAGATCCCTGAATTGTCAGATGCCTTCTTTCAAGAAGCGGATGAATATTTTGATGGGAAGCTGATCAGCCGTGGACGCTTGAGTGATAGCCGAAACATCACGACAGCACGTTTCACTGCTGAAACGATCCCCTCTTTTCCTGCATAAACATTCCAATCCCGACGGTATAGCCGTTTCACACCGATGGCAAAAAGGCACTTCAACTCACCCGGAGCATGCCTCGTCAATGGCGGTCAAAAAAAGATCCCAGGGGTACTCCCACACCTGAGCGTGGCCGAGTCGGATCAGGGTGCAGGCCGTGCGATCCAGGCGATTGGCCAGTTCTATGCGGGCCGTGCGCCACCCGATACTCGCCGGCGGATGCGACCAGGGTCTGGACGATCGTGGAAGCGGTCGTGGTGTAGCCGATGGTGACCGGCGTGCCGGTGGCGGCGATTTTGGTGGAGGTCTCCGGAATGAAGATACCCGCGGAGTTGATCTGGAACTCACCGGCGGTGAGCAGCATGAGTCCCATGTCCTGCCACACCGCGCTGCCATCCGTGGTGTCGGTGCCGTCGGTCTTCCAGGTGGGTTCGCTGGCTGCAGCGCTGGTGCCAGGACTCTTGCAGCGGTAAAAGTGTGTACCTATGGTCGGCTTGATCAGATCACCGGCCACCCGCACCACGCCCGCCACCCAGGGGGGTGGAGAAACGGCGACCGATACCGCCGTCGGTCCAATGCCATCCACCGGGATCAACCCGCCGGTATAAGCCGTGTGCGCCTGATTGCTCACCACGGACGAGGCCTCGTCCGCTGTCGCGCAGGGCCAGGGCGAGATTCTTGGCGGACAGGCTCTGGAACTGAAAAGTGGCCTCCACCTTGTCGATCACGGTCACGCTGTCGGCGGTACCACCGCCATTGACGTAATCGCGCATCTCCTTGGTCTCGTCCTTGACCTCCAGCTTGAACTCCTTGGTCTGGCCCACGGAACGCAGCATGCCGCCGCTGCGTGGCCCCATGAAGATCTCTCCGGCGCCAATCAGGCTCCATTGCGAAGAAGGCATGGCGTGTGTTTCCTTGTCATTGAATGTTGAAAACGAATGCAGTCAAAAAGGCCAATGGAAAGTAATAAACCCCGTTGGCCGAGCAGTCCGGGGAGAAATTGGAGCGGACCCGCTTGAAAGCCGAAAAACCGGCTCCCCCAGGCGTCCAGCCGCTCAAGGCCCGGATCACCCGGCTGATGAGCGGTCCGGCCTCGTTGCCGGGATCATTCACCACCACGAGGCAAAGCCAAGTCTGTTCGATCTTCTGGCAGGCACCGTTCTCGACCACGGAGCCGGGCTGATCGTCTTCCAGAAAGAGCAGGATCGCGGGCGGCAGGTCCGTAGTTTCATGGATTTTCGGTGCGCCCCAGGTGGAGCGGATAGAGATGTCGGTGAGTTTCTCGCGCAGTCGTGCGACGATCAGCGGTTCGAGGGCGAGGTAATCGTCCATCTCGTATCTCCCCGGAATGCGATAGGTCAGGTCAAGACCGACAGAGCGTTCGAGTCGTAGTTGGATGCATACATCCGGTTGCTGGTGGGACAGTAGGCAACACCCATTGGAGTCGACCCGAGCGTAACGTTCGTGACCACGGCGTTGGTGGATGGGTTGAGGATGTATGCCGCGCCGGAGGCCTGACAGATCACGTAAATCCGATCATTGGCAGGACAGTACGCGCTCAGCTGTGGGATGCCTCCAACCGGGATGGTGGCAGTAACCGTATTGGAAGAGGGAACGATCACCGAGACCGAACTGGCGTTCTGGTTGGAGATGTAGATCCGGTCGTTCGTCGGACAGTAGGAGATCCCGGACGGATAGGCGCCGACCGTGATGGTGGTGACGATGGTATT
>JAMOBI010000167.1:0-7195 GCA_039908105.1 Magnetococcus sp. YQC-9 | reverse complement strand
GAGCGCGCTAAAGTCAAAAACAAAGTCCCAAGGGCTTTGCCCTTGGATCCCACCAGGGGGATAATCCCCCTGGACCCCTATTAATGGAACTACGCATCCCGTGATGGTTGCGGTTTAATTGCAGCGCACGATAATTTTTTATACGTATCATTTTGAGGCATCCAAAAAGGGAAAAAAGGCATGCATGTGGTCAATCCATGGCACTCATCGGCTTCGGAAGGGCTTTCGACGGTTTCCGTGACAAAAATGGAGTCACCACTGCCGGTTGGCATGCGTCGGACGACCTGTCGATGCCTACAATGCGGGCAAGAATTGGAAATTCTCTTCCCCGAAGCCGCGACCCACTGGAAGAGCCGCTGCCCGAACTGCACGCAGGTATTGACCATCGAACTGGTGGCCGGGAAAAGGTGTCTGGTATTCGAGGTTCGAGGACGGCGGTGGGTGGAGCGAATCGGTTTGAGCGATCGGCGCCGGCATTATTATCGGGTCCGCTGCCTGGGGTGTGATGCGGTGCTGGTGGTAGCGGATACAGAGGTTGGCGTTTGCAGGGGGTGTCACGGATGCGGGCTGATGTATGCCATGCAGGCTGATCGCGGCGAGATTTTTTACGAGACCGAGGTGCGTCTCAACGGGGCGCTGGTCACCTATCGGGAGCGGGTTCTGGAGGCTTCCGGGTATGTAACCGACCAGGACAAGCTTTTTTTCCTGGATGAGTCAACGCCAAACAAACCGCTCAAGGATGAAAAAATCCATGACGTGGTAGGGAATGCGGCTTTGGCAACGGCGCATCGCGAATTGAAGATGGTGCGTAAACGGGATGTGGCGTTGCGACTGGAGACGCTGCAGGCTGCCAATCAGCTCGAAGCACTCAAACAGCGTTTGAACCTGGCCGAGGAGGAGATCAATCGTCTGATATCCGCCCGGAATGCGGCATTGGAATCAGCCGAGGCGGTACAGCTGGAGTGGGTGCGCGGCCAGGAGGCATTGCGACTTGGAGAACGCGCGCGCATGATGATGGAAGAGGCGTTACGGGGCAGTCAGGAGCGATTGGCATTTCTTGAGGAGGAGCGGCGACGTTTGACGATCCTGCTGGAAGAGAACGAATTGCTGGCGGATGATCTGTCAGGGGAGCTGACTGCGTTATCCGACGAACCGAACATGGCGGATGCAAAGCTGCCTGGCTGGTATTGCGAAGAGGGCCGGGAGGAGGCGTTGATTCCGGCTCGGGATGCGATCGGTTTGGCGAGGCGCACCTTGGGGATTTGTGGGGAGTTGACGGTCGAACGGATCCGGCTCGCCTATCGGTTGCGGGTGAAGCGGTATCATCCGGATCGGCTCGTCTCGATGGGTTTGGCCCTCAAAGAGTTGGCCCACAAGAAGATGCAAGAGATCAACCGGGCATTTGGAGTTTTGATGAAAGCACATGGGCATGGGTAGAGCGTTCAAATCCTGGATCGTCGGGGTGTTGGGTGTCGTTGGACTCCTGTCGGGTACGGGAGCGTGGGCCGGTATGACGAAGACCGCGACGGCAGTGGATCCTCTGGATGCACCACGCGCTGAGTTGCGTGCCGGACGGTTTGAGTCAGCCATAGAGGGGTTTTCGCACCTTCTGACCTCGGGAGATCCTTCACGGGAAGGCCGTTTGGCGGCCTTGGAGGGGCGATGCGATGCGTGGACCCGTCTGGCATTGGTGAACAAGCGCGGCGATGCGGCGTTACGCGCGGTTGAGGATTGCTCAGCCGCCCTGCATATCGACAACCACGCAGGTCGCCTTTGGCGTTTGCGGGGCATGGCCAGGCTGGCCGCCGGGCAGCCCGAACAGGCGTTGATCAACTTCAATCACGCCGTGCGCATCGATCCGGCGGATGCGGTGGCGTTGCGTGACCGCGGCATGGTGATGCTGGGCTTGGGGCGCATGGCCGAGGCGGATGGTGATTTTCAGCGGGCTGCGCGTTTGGAGCCGGATCAGTCGTGGAACGCCTTCAATCGCGGTTTGCTGGCAGCGCGTGGAGGCAAAGTGGCTGAGGCGGTGGAGAGTTGGCGTGAGTTCGTGCGGCTGCGCGGTCCGTCGGGACGCGAGTGGTTGGCGTTCGTGGCGCGGCGCGAGGGTGGGGATGCCGATGCGCGCCGGGTGGTCGAGGCAATGAATCGTACCGATGCGACACGCGATGCGTCCAAGGATGCGGAGGCCGAAAAATTGATATCCGCAGATGGTGTCAAAAGGAGTGAGACGGTTCCTGTTTTGGGAAAATCAGCGGATGTTGCCAAGAAGGAGTTTGCTTCAGAGGCAGACAAAAAGGAGGCGGCTTCTATCCAGGTAAAAACGCCAGAGGCAATGAAAAAGGAGTCTGAATTAGAGGCAGTGAGAAAAGAGGCTTCGTCGGAAGGGGTGAAAAATGCCGAAGCCGCGCCCGTGAAGAAAACAGAGTCAGCACCTGTCGTGTCGGCAGTGGCGGGCAAGGGAGGGTATGAGTTTCGTTTGGGATCGTTTCAGGATCGCGGCAATCTGGAGTCCACGTTGCGAAAGCGATTCTTCCGCTTGACTGCCGGGCCGTTTGCGAATGAGTCTGAGGCCAGGGAGGCGCTGGAACTGGCGTCCAAGGTGCCTGGAGTGCATCCTGAGCCGGTGCGACCTCGCTGATAAACCCTGATGGATCAACCAGGCTGATTTGACTGGTTGCAATGGGTTGGCACGCCAGTCACCAAACCTTGAAGCCTCTCTTTGTTCTTGGGCCATGTTCGCGGGATTGTTTTGCAAAAGGCGCAAAACAATCCCGCAAGCCTTGGCGGCGCGCGGCGCATTTTTCGCAAAAAACGCGAAAAATGCTTCTTTTAGAGCGCGCTTTTTTTTTACCAGTAAAAGCGAATCATGCCAGGCTGTCAAATCAGCTCTGTCGGCCCACTAGTGCTGAATCCCCTTGCTTTTGGCAGCTTCGAGGAGGTTCATATTGGGGCGTGAGGCGCAGTAATTGGCCAGACGCTCAGAGAAACGCACGAATTCGCTCGGCTTCCAGACTGTATCGCCGGAAACGCCACTCAAATAGCCATCGATCCACATCAGCACCACGCCAATATCATCTTCGTCGCCACTCGCGGCCTCTTTGAGGAACTGTCCACAGGTATAGGAACCAAAATCGATGTTATCTGAGTTGTTATTATTTTGCTTTTTTGCATGCGCAGGATTTATGACAACCAAGGAGGCGCAAAATAAAAGAGATGCAATAGCCAGTTTTTTCATTACCAAAGCCCTCTCATAGACCGTTAGAAATGTAGATTAATGATATGGATCTATTGATTAATCCTATCATGATTGTGAATATGCCCGATATTCCGACTTCTGTCAACCATACCAGATGAAAATCGCGTGATACCGGATTTTTGGAACGGTTCGGAAAATGGCCCCTGGAGCGTGATGCCGTTGTATGGCTTTCGGAAAGAACGGGCCCATAAAGACTACCGGTTCATCGAGTTGAACCCATCTTTGGGAAGTTGCAAACACCCCTTCTCCTCGAACAACGTGGTGGCCTGATCCGCAGCCTGGGGTGTCAGGAAGGGGCCACTGAACAGACAGGTCATGATGGTCTGACCAACGGTATAATAGCTGGTACGAACCGGCCAGCCGTGGGAACGGATCTTCTCCTGGCGGCGTTGAACTTCACCGCTGTTGGAAAAACAGCCGTATGAGACCACGAACTGAACCTTGGCTTCCGCATCCGGAACCGTTGGAGAGGGACTCGGGATCTTCTGTCGCACCTCTGCCGGAATGCCAAAGCGGTTCATCAGACGTTCATCCGCAGTGGGGGATAACGCCCTTGCATCGGTGCCGGATTCAGGCGGCTGGTGTGTCGGTGCGCTGGCTTCCGGATCGGAAACGGTTGAAACGGCATCCCTTGTCCGTTGAGCGGGCAGAAGCGAATTGGCGCGGTTTCCTGCCTTTTTGGAGACGCTCTTGCGAACTTTTATTTTGGGTTTGAGCCGGGAAGGCGCACCCCGTAAAACCCGTTGCTCGCCTTCACCAGATTTGACCTGGGTCATCACCTCTTCGGATCGCTCCGACTTGGATGCATGCAGATCATTTTTTATCATACCGGTGCCGGGTTGGTGGAAGGCTTTACCGTGCGGGTCCGGGAAATCATTTTGCTTCCCGGATGGAACAGGCGCCTGCGGCTCGATCCGGGTGTCTGTTGAGCTGTTCATCACCTCTGGCGCTGCCGGCGCGACTGAAGTGATCACGGAAGCGCTTGGCTGAGCGCTTGGCTGAGCGCTTGGCTGAGCGCTTGGCTGAGCGCTTGGCTGAGCGCTTGGCTGAGCGCTTGGCTGAGCGCTTGTCATCGACTCAACCTGTGCATTGGCCACCGATTCAGTCGGCGAGCCAGCCACGGGCTGAGCCGGAACGTGTGCCTCGGAACCCGTGCCAACCGCTTCCGACGGTGCGACCTTCTCGGAAGGAACGGAGGAGGAAGTGTGCTCCTGACTGGTTACGGGCGCGGGATTCTGATAATCACTCTGGGAGGGGGAATCATCACCGGGCACAAGGGGGGTATTGCGATGGGTCCAAAAAGCCTGAAACAGCACGATTCCGCCCAACAGTGCCATCAACCCCCACAACCAGCCGGGCAACCCCTGCAGAGTGGCTGCAGGCTTGGGTTGAGATGTCTTGGAAGGTGTCGCCTTCAGCGGTTTTTTTCGAGTTCCCGATGACCCGTCTTCATCCAATGCAACGCGCCGCATAGCTGGCAACTCATGTTTTGCCGCGCTTGTCCCGCAAGATCCGCTGGATGACGAGGTCGATTCCTCCAGTTCAATCGGGAGGGTCGCCACTTCCGTGACAGTCACGTCCGGCTCTGTTTTCAATTCCGTATCAACGTGCGGCCCGGATGCAGTGCAGGCGTGGGACGCAAGTGCGGATTCAAGCGTAACTGTGGATTCGACCCCCGGCTCTGGCGTGGGTTCGAGCAGAGCAGCCGCTTCAGGTGCGGACGGTTGGTCTGATTCAAGCGTAACAGTGGATTCGGCCCCCGGCTCTGGCGTGGGTTCGAGCAGAGCAGCCGCTTCAGGTGCGGACGGTTGGTCTGATTCAAGCGTAACAGTGGATTCGGCCCCCGGCTCTGGCGTGGATTCGAGCAGAGCAGCCGCTTCAGGTGCGGACGGTTGGTCTGATTCAAGCGTAACAGTGGATTCGGCCCCCGGCTCTGGCGTGGATTCGGCTTCCCGCGCAGCATCGAACTCGGCTTCCGGTTGTGGTGCGAACAGGGACTCGGGCTGATGTTCCTCAAACGCGGCTGTCGGATTCCAGTGATTCCAAGGCGGAGCAAAACGACGAACTTCGATCCAGGCGTACTCACCCGATGGCGCATCCTTCGCGCGGAGCGTCTCCGGCTGTAACATCTCCGGTTCCACATCAGCACGTATCCAGGGATTGAGCGGATACTTGGACAGCTTCAAGTTCGGGTTCACGGACTTCCAAGCCGGGATGGCATTCAAGAGGGATCGAATGACCCATGATAGGCCATTCTGACCAAAGTGTCCATTTCCGACGATTGCGCTCCGTCAGGATCCTCAAACGATACGCTTTCTCCCGGATTGTTGATCGATGATTGGCAACCACCCTCATCTCTTGCCCGCAGAGGTTTGGGGAGATGAAACCACCAGAATCTCTGTTCAGGATGTAAAACCGCGCCTGTTTTGGGATGCGTGGTTTTTAGCAAGGCTGCGTGCAAAATGCGGGGGTCGTTTCCAAAAGGCGGAAACGACCCCCGCCAAGGCGGCGCGCGGCGCATTTTTCGCAAAAAACGCGAAAAATGCTTCTTTTGAAAAGCGCGCTAAAGGCCAAATTCAAAAGCAAAACCCTGGGAGAGGAATCTCCCAGACCCTCTCTTTTTTTTCACCAGAAAAAACGACATATCCCAAACTGGGCGCGGTTTGGCAAGGCTGCGTGCACGATGCGGGAGTCATTCCCAAAAGGCGGAAACGACTCCCGCCAAGACGGCCCACGGCACATTCTTCGCAAAAAACGCGAAAAAATGCTGGCAACCGTTCAAGCGACCTTGACCTGGATGGCACGCGGCTTGGCCTCCTCGCGTTTGGGCAGCAGCACCTCAAGTACGCCGTTCTTGTAGCTGGCCTGAATGGCGTTGACATCCGTGGTGTTGGGCAGCTGGAAGGAACGACTGAACCGTCCATAAGCCCGCTCGACCCGATGATAATTCTCCTGATGCTTCTCGTCCTCGAACTTGCGCTCGCCAGCGATCGTCAGACGGCCATTGTCGACGTTGACCGTAATGTCCTTCTGCTCCATACCCGGAACATCGGCCTTGATCAGAATGTGCTGCTCGTCCTCGCGGATGTCCACGCGCAGCGGCCATTGGGTCATCATGCCGCTGGTATCGTCCATGTCGCGATCAAAAAGACGATTGATCTCATGTTGGAGCGAACGAAAATTACGGAAGGGATCGTAGTTGATCAATGCGGCCATTTTTTACTCTCCAATTGACAATGGTTGGTTGAAACTCATAGGGTCATATTGACCATTGGTTCGTTCTTGTCCATCAAATAGGTGGAGTCGTGGGCCGTTTCAAGAGGTCGATGGCCTTTTTTTCGCCGGCTTTCTCGGCCAATTCAGGTTGGAATGAAAAAAGCCGGGAAGGAACTCCCCGGCTTTTTGATCCGACAAGAAAAAATCGCTTGACGTGTCAGTCTTTGATCTTGGTTTTCTCAATGAATTGCTGTACATTCTTCTCAAGGAAGGCCTTGAGCTCTTTTTGTCCCTGCGTCAATATCTCCATGGCGCGCAGCGTATTCTCGCGCATGTCCTTGGCCACTTCGGCGGCAATCTCGGTCTGGGTGTTCAACAGCTCTTTCGGGGACTTGGCCGAGGCGAGTTGATCCAACTGCCGTGAGCCCGCCGTGTTGAACTCCTCGATGGCGTCGAGTTGATGCCGGGCCAGTTCGCGCACCGTGTTGTCGTTGATCTTCTGCAATTCGGTGATCGAATCAAGCATCATGCGGGTCATGTCGGTCATCTTTTTGGTGATTTTGTCGCTATTCATGTCCGTGTCCTCGTTGAAAGAAGTGTGGGTACGGTGAAGTGACGCTGGAATCGGTTATTATGTTGCACTGCAACATGAGCGATAAGATAGTGTGTCCTTGGCTCATCGTCAAGAGTTTTTTGCTGTGACATTAAAAAAATTGCCTC
>JAMOBI010000166.1:0-4410 GCA_039908105.1 Magnetococcus sp. YQC-9 | reverse complement strand
CTCTCCAAAATCTGCTAAAGGGGGTGAGGTCACCCAATCAAGACTGCCGTGGCCTCGTGCAACGCCATGATTGGATGCGATGTTGAGATCACTCCCAACTCAGTGTCAACTGCCTGCCGAGCGGATTGGTTTTGCGTGGCGTTGAAGCCCCCGCTTTGCGTTTTTCGATCCATTCGGCGCGCAGGGCGGTCAAAAACGGGGAGGCGCTTGAGGTCCGCAGCGCGCCACGCCACAGCCGTTTCTTGGCCCAACTGACAAAAAGCGTCTCCCTGGCGCGCGTCATGGCCACGAACAGCAGACGTCGCTCCTCGTCGATCGCCTCCGGTGCCAGCGGTTCATCGTCGCTGAAGCGCCAGGGAAGCATGCCATCCTCGCAGCCGATCACGAACACTACCCGGAATTCAAGCCCCTTGGAGCCGTGCATGGTCAACAGCGCCACCCGTTCGGCGCGCGGATCGAGCCAGTCCACCTCGGCACCGAGCGCGATGGCCGAGAGAAACCCTTCCAGATCGGCCCCGTGCCCTTCGGCCAACGGGGTGAGCCAGGCGAGCGCCTGGCGCAGATCGGCATCCTCCGGATCGGCGAGCGCGGCCAAGGTCTGCAATCGTTCGGTCAGCGGGCTGTGTCCACCCTGCCTGGTCAACGCATCGATCAGTCGGGCCACCCCGGCGTGTTCGCGCAAACGGTTGTGCGAGCGTTTTTGATAGGGGATGCCGGCGCGTTCCAACGCCTGACAGATCGGTACAGCCACTGCCTCTGAGCGATAAAGGATCGCAAAATCGGCAAAGGCGTATTCCCCCTGGGCATGCCCATCCACCTGGCCGCTCGACATCGACTCAAAACCGTAACCACCCATCAAAGCTTCGATGGTCGAGACCACGAATTCGGCTTCGGCCTGATCCGAGGCCGCAGCATGCAGCACGATGCGGCGCGCATCCGGCAACATCGGGGTCAAGGCGCGCTCGCGGTGATCCTGGGCCTGATCCATCACGGCCAGCGCGCCTTGCACGATCGCCTGACCCGAGCGGTAGTTGCGTGTCAGACGGATCGCCTGCAAAGTTGGATAATCTCGGATCAACGCGGCGAAAAAGCGCGGATCCCCACCCCGAAAACCGTAGATCGACTGATCCGGATCGCCGATGGCGCAAAGATCACCTGTTGAGGCCACCAGATGGCGCAACAGGGCGTATTGGGTGGCGTCGATATCCTGAAACTCATCGACGAAAAGCGCCGTGTAACGATTACGCAGCTCTTCCACCAGATCTTCTGTCTGATCGAGCCAGGAGACCGGCAGGGCCACCAGATCCTCCAGCTCCACCAGCCCCCGTTTGCGCAGGGCCTGACGATGAAAGGCCAGGGCGGTCGAGAGTTCCGAAAATTCGGAACTCTCGGCTGCGATCACTCCACGCCGCAGGCGGGAGAAAGCCTGCAAGCGTTTAAGCGCCTCGGCGCGCGTCACCCCCAGATCCTCGATCAGGCGCCGTGCTGCCTCGGTTTCGCTGGCGATGGTCACCCCCGGCGGATAACCGAAGCGGGCGGCATGGCATCGGATCAGCGACCAGCCCAGGGCGTGAAAGGTCATCACCGGTATCCGTACGGCGCGCTCCTCGTCCAACAGTTGTGCCAGCCGCTGGCGCATCTCCTCGGCAGCCCGCCGCGTGAAGGTCACCGCCAGACAATTGGCCGGCGCGCCCCCCTGATGGATCCAATGGGCCAGCCGATGGGTCAGGGTGCGGGTCTTGCCGGTGCCGGGACCGGCCAGGATCAACAATGGTCCGCGACCGTGGGCGATCGCCAGGGACTGGGAGGTGTCCAGGCCGTCCGGAGAGGAGGCGTTCGTCGTTGATGAGAGGGGTTCCCGCGTATCGATCTGCGCTGGAATCACCGTCTCGGGACGTTTGCGGGGTGTTGCTTTCGTCGGTGCGAATGCCCGCTCCTCCACCTCGCCCGGCACGAACAGCCCTTTGGAGATCGTGGAGGTTCTTCCGGCCTCGCCAAAGACCCGGATCACCCCGAATTCGCCATCATAACCGCCCGAGCGGATCACCTCGCCGCGTCGCACCCGTCCGATTGCCTCGGCCAGGCGTACCGAGCCGTGCTTGCGGATCTCCTCAAGCGGCATCTCCTCCAAGATCGTCAACTCTGGCCCGAGACGGCGCAACAGTTCATCGTAGGCGCGATTCACCCGCCCGGAGGTGATGCCCATCCCCTCGACCTCGGAGATGATCTCAGCCAGCGGGATCATCGACCAGAACGGGGCTGCCGTGGCCGGTTGCGCCCCTTCCGGTCGATCGGCCAACTCTTCGACACGGTTCAACACCCCGACCGTCACCCCTTTGCCGCACACCGGACAGAGGCCGTTCAACCGTCGGGTCTCGACCGGATCCAGACACACCTTGCAATCGCGGTGACCATCCAGGTGATACTTCCCCTCCTCGGGAAAGAACTCCACCGTGCCGGCATACCCTTCACCGGTTTTGAGTGCCTTGAGCATGGCGTAGTAGTCGAGCGGGCAGGTGAAGACCGTCGCTTCGCGTGCCACCTTGGAGGGGGAGTGGGCATCGGAGTTGGAGACCAGCCGATAGCGATCCAGTCGACCGACGCGCCAGTTCATCGGTGGATCGGAGGAGAGACCGGTCTCCACAGCGAAGATGTGATGGGCCAGATCCCCGTAGCACTCCTCGATCGAATCGAATCCCGACTTGGAGCCCAAAACCGAAAACCATGGGGTCCAGATGTGCGCCGGGATCAGAAAGGCATCCGGATCGGCCTCCAACGTGATCTCCAACAGATTGCGCGCATCGAGTCCCAGAATCGGGCGACCATCGGAGTGCAGATTGCCGATGCGCGCCAGTCGTTGATTGAGGCGTCGCGCTGCCTCGATCGACGGTACGGCGATGACGTGATGCACCTTGCGGGTCCGATCGCCCTTTTTGTAGATGGTCGAAATCTCCACCGTCAGCAGAAAACGCACCGCTTCACCGGCTTGCGGCACGGCGTTCGGCTGACCCAACCCTGCCGAGACTTTCAGTTCCAGCTCCGGGGTGAGGCGCCGCAACCCCGGTTCGGCCTCGATGGTCTGCTCGGCGATCGCCTGGAGCCAGGCCGGATGGGTGAAGTCGCCACTGCCCAGCACCGCGATTCCCTTGCGTCGTGCCCAGAGTGCCAGATGTTCCAGGTCGCAATCCCGGCTGGTGGCGCGGGAGTATTTGGAATGAATGTGCAGATCCGCGAAAAAGCGCATGTGAGCCTCACTCCTGGAAGTTTCAAATTCACGGTGACGATCCTGTCACAGGGTGGTATATCCTCTCGCACGACGATTTTCACCCTTTCACCTGAACTTCCGGAGCAAAAAATCATCATGAACCCGCTTTCACTCGATCACGAGGCCAATTATCGCGCCTGGAAGGAGCAAAAACTGACCGATTATCCCACCACCCTTGCCGATCTGGTCGTCGAGGTGGAAGATCCGTTCGCCATGACCCGTGGCGAGGTGGAGGCGATCCTGTCGCGCTGCGCCAAGAGCAACATGGCGCTCTTTTGTCTGACCCATCCGGATCGCATCCAACAGAACCCGCTGCCCGCCATGACCGCTTGCTTGGGGATTTCGCAGATCGATCACAACCTCGGCGCGGATGGCGAAGGACTCTCCGCCCTGACTCCGGGCGGATCGGCGCACGCCCCGTTCGCCCATTACATCCCCTACCGTCAGGCGGCCATCGGCTGGCATACGGACGGCTATTATAATCCTGCCGATCATCCGGTGCAGGCGCTCTGTCTCTACTGCGAGCGTCCGGCCCACGAGGGGGGCGAGAATGATTTGTTGGATCACGATCTGGTTTACATTCGGTTGCGCGATCACCACCCGGAAGCGCTGGAAGCCCTGATGCAGCCTGATGCCATGACCATTCCGGCGCGTCTGGAGGCCGATGGCTCGATCGCCCGTCCGGATCGGGTTGGACCGGTTTTTTCTTTCACCTCTTCGGGTCATCTGCACATGCGGTTCACCAATCGCACCAAGAGCATCCGTTGGCGCGATGACGAGGCGACCCGTCAGGCGGTGGAGATTCTGCGTGGGATGTTTGCTTCCGGGGAACCGTGTCAATTCCGGGGGCGGTTGGAGCGCGGTTGGGGGTTGATCAGCAACAACGTGTTGCACACGCGCGCTGCGTTTTCCGATCCGGAGGGGGGGGAGAAGCGGGTGTTGTATCGTGCTCGTTTCTTTGATCGGTTGCCGGGGGTTGGGGAGTAGAGGATGACGGGCATCATGAGATGCTTAAACCGCAACCAACTTGGAATGTGTAGTTTTTATTAAACCGCACCTGCTTTGGGATGCGTAGTTTTTTGCAAGGCTGCGTGCAAGATGTGAGCGTCGTTTCCAAAAAGCGGAAACGACGCTCACGAAGGCCG
>JAMOBI010000165.1:0-4440 GCA_039908105.1 Magnetococcus sp. YQC-9 | reverse complement strand
CGAAAAATGCGCCGCGCGCGGCCTTCGTGAGCGTCGTTTCCGCTTTTTGGAAACGACGCTCACATCTTGCACGCAGCCTTGCAAAAAACTACGCATCCCAAAGCAGGTGCGGTTTAGAATCTTAAAGTCAAAGTCAAAACCCTGGGAGAGGAATCTCCCAGACCCTCTCTTTTTTTTTAACAGTAAAAACGACACATTCCAAGCTGGGTGCGGTTTGGAACTGCTCACGCATCGGGTTTGCTGCCACCCAGACTCACCGGCACCAGGGTGTGGATCCGCGTCAGACGCCAGACGATGCGTACTCCCCAGACACCCAGAATCAGCATACCGACCAGGCTCATCCAGACGGTGATACGCTCATCTGCGGCCCAGACCGGGGAAAAACCACGCATCCAGGCGACCAGCGCCCAAACAAGCAGCATCCAGGAAGCGACCCGATCCGGCACCACCGCGCCAGCCGAAAAGAATCCTGCCACGCGCACGGTTACGCCGATGATCAGCGTGGTCAAACAGCCGGCACCCAACAGATGCACCGCCACATCCGGATTTCCCTCGCTCATCGTCAGCCACAGCGCAGCCAGCAAGGCATGCAGAAAACCTAACGAAAGGGTGACGTTGATCGAAGAGAGGCCCGCGCGCCACGCAACGTTGATAAAACCGGTACCATGCAGCAGCAAGAGCAGCACCACCAGCCAGACGGCACCGGCCAACCTCCACGAGCCGAACGGGGTCAAACCAGCCAAAGCCGACGTGATCCAGGCCAGACCCAAGGCGATGGCAAACCGCCGCGCCGGTGAATCCTGCAGCAGACGACCACCAAGCACGTTCTGGATCAACTGCTGCGCAGCGACCATCGCCATGGTGACCGCAGCACACCAGAGCAGAAACAAAGCCTCACCAGGATCATCCAGCGCCAACCACGGTCCGCTGGCCAGCAGGGTCATGCCGGCGGCCAACGGATAGCCACGCGGGATTTGCAAACGCGAATTGCCGCCCCGGGTCACCTGAAAGAGAAAATAACCGGCTCCGCCATAGGCGGCACTGACGAAAAGCGCTCCGATGTTCGCCAGCCACTCATTGGAAATCAGAGAGAGCAGCAAACCGATCCACAAAAGGAAGGTCAAAGGGATGAGACGGGCCGATGCGGGAGGTTTGCCGCCGGTGACATGCGGTCCGGATTGAAGGGCAAAGCCGAGCAGGAACGAACCCAGAAACCCTTCGATCTGCAACCGCGCATGCCAGAGCCGGATCAGAAAGAAATCCCCCCGCAACGCCAGTTGATCGTGCTGCCACATCCATAAGAGGAAGCCGAACAGAAATCCAACCGCTGCAAACAGTACGCCTCCCAGCCAAAAGCGGTGCACCACGGGCTGCCGCGTGAAGGTCATGGGGGTGAACGGGGGATCTGAGGAGGCGATGATCTGAATCAGTCGTTTCATGGGTTTCTTTGGCAAGCTGTGAAGTCAAAAACAAAGAGATCCGCGGCTGGATTCTAAATCGGTTGCGGCACCGGTCAAGGTCCGATCCGCCATTTTTGCAGCTGTAATTTTTTTTACGTTTGTAAAAAATGTTTTACATGTCTGTAACATATTAATTTCAAATGCTTTTTTTCAATTTATTGCCGTATTTTCCAGAACCGGTGTAACAATTTCTGTCGCTTGCACCCCTTATTCAGAAAATATTTTTTGGATTTCAACGGCATATCCAATATGGTATCATGGCACATAAACTGCTTTGATATGAACAAGCATTCATGCAACATTGTTGATCGAGACCCCTCAAAGGAGGAGGATCCATGAAGAACTGCTGGGAAAAAAATCAGTGCGGGCGAGAACCCGGCGGGAGCAAGGAG
Organism: Magnetococcus sp. YQC-9; assembly: GCA_039908105.1. GTDB lineage: Bacteria > Pseudomonadota > Magnetococcia > Magnetococcales > Magnetaquicoccaceae > Magnetaquiglobus. The sequence goes on along the minus strand of JAMOBI010000165.1, from coordinate 2,588 downwards.
GCCAAACTCGGCACCTGTCCGGTGGCCACCTTCGAGATGGCCGATGGTTTTCTGGGTGGAAAAAACGGGGGACGGGCCTGTATTTTCATCGTCGGTTCACTGGCTCCTGAGGATCGGCTCAACTCGTGTGCTTCGCTGACATCGCAAGCCAAACGCGACTGCTTTCAATGCGATTTCTTTCATGCTCTGAAGAAAAAATACAAAAAGACCTTCAATCTTGAAGTGTTCAACCGCTACATCGACAACTCTGCGACCATGTCCCTGGAGTGATCCTCCACGCACTACCCGCTCAATCGTTCAAAGCGGTTTTTTCTCCTTCGAATGGTTCGCGCCTGGCCCGCCATCTGGCGACAACACACAACGACCCACCCAGAGCGGTCAACAGCAGCGACACAATTTGACTCGACTCCAACCCCAAACCGATTTTTTCACTCGTCAGATCTCCGCGCCAGTTCGACACCACAAAGTACACACCGAACAGAGCCACGGTTCCCAGGCCCGTGACAAATCCCGGCCAACATTTCCAGCGCCAATAACCGCGCATCAGCCCATATGCGGATGCCAATCCCGCAAAACCCATGTACAGCTGGGTTGGATGGACGACAACGCCAGCCGGTGGACCCACGCCGAGCGTATCGCCGAATGTCACCCCCCACGGCAAGGTGGTGGGTGTACCATGACAGCAGCCGGCGGAAAAACAGCCGAAGGTGCGCTGCAACGCATATCCAAACACGAAAAAGGGGACAAGAAAATCCAACACCCGCCAGAATGGCAAGCGCTTCCAGCGGCAATAGCCGGCCAGCAGTACGAAGAAAGAGGATGCGACCGGCAAGGTGGTCAGGTTCTGCAGGCGGGCGGGATCAAGTTGGTGGCGTAAATTGGTGAGGGAAAACTCTCCGGAGAGGAGGAGCCACAGCAAACCACCCCCAAACCAGATGGAAAAGACCACCAGCAGACTGATATCGGCCAAATCCGCGCGCTCCAATAGTTCCGTATCCCGATATTTGAGTGCCAGAAAATAGATCAGGAACAGCGTGGCCATCATCACAAAGCCGTAGGTGTAGAAGGTCACTTCTCCGAAGCGGGCGAGGATCGGATGCATGCGCTTCATTCTCCTGCACTAAATCGGGATTCGGCGATGCGGTGGATGATCACCGCGCTCAACCCCCAATCCATGGCCAGGGTGATATCGATGCCCAACGTGTTGAAATAAGGGTGGTAGTAGTGCCAGTAACCGAGCTGCACGCAGGTGTACTCGCCGAGCGTGCCCAGCAGGGCGCCGATCACGAAGAGCAGCAGATCCATTTCGGCGCGCCAGGAACCGGCCATGGCGATCAGGAATCCGGCGTAAAGCAGATGGACCAGGGGGATCTTATCCATCAAAGCCAGGGTGGCAAAGGCATAGAGGGCGATCAGGATGGTCAGGAGTCGAAAGAACGGGACGCGGAAACGGGCGTGCAGGGGTAGTGCCGCGTGCAGCAGCCGGGCCAGGCGACGGTAGAACGCGAACAGATTGGCCCAGATCAAGGGGATCCAGATTGGCAAGCCGAGGATCAATCCCGGCGCGTGATAGGTCCACTCCCCCAGATGGACGCTGACCGCCTCGGCGGGAGTACCCAGAACGGCTGCAGCCAGCATGGCACGCGCATCGCGGCGCTCGGCGCAAAAACGCCATTGCATCCAGAGGATGAGCAACAAAAACAGCGAGGTCAACCACGGGCGATACCAGGTGAAGAGCACCGTGGCAAAGAGCGCGGCACCCGTCATCGCGCCAAACAGAGCTTGCAACCGCATGTGACGCACCTAAAGAAGATGAGACTTGACCTCGAGTGAAAAAAAACGCATAATGGATGGTCCGTTCAATATAAATCAAGGAAGAAGGATTCCAGACCGTGAAAAGACCCTTTCAGCCCAGCAGAATCCGCCGCAGTCGTACCCACGGCTTTCGGGCGCGCATGGCCACCCATGACGGTCGCGCGGTGCTGTCGCGTCGCCGTGCCAAGGGACGCCGCAAGCTGATCCCATAAAACCGCCATGCCGGATACATCGGATTTCCGCTTTCCGAAATCCGCCCGGCTGCTCGTTTCCGGAGCGTATCAGCGGGTCTCCTCCCGCGGGCGACGCAGCACCTCCCGATACTTCACCCTGCTGACCCTGCCCGTCCCCTCTGTCGTGACGCGGCTGGGCATCACGGTCAGCCGCAAAGTGGGCAATGCGGTGCAACGCTCGCGCGTAAAACGTCTGATCCGCGAGGTGTTTCGTCGGCGACGTCCGTTCATGCCCGCCGGGAACGACTGTGTGGTCATTGCCAAACCCCTGGCCGGACAAACGGTCAACGGCATTCTGCTTGAGGATCTGCGTCAACTGTTTGCCCGTCTGGAGAGCTGAGCTTTATTTGTATCTTTGAAACCGCACCCAGCTTGGGATGTATCGTTTTTACTGGAAAAAAAGAGAGGGTCTGGGAGATTCGGTAGTGTCTTACGTTAACCTAAACCGCACCCAGCTTGGAATGTGTCGTTTTTACTGGTAAAAAAAAAGAGAGGGTCTGGGAGATTCATCTCCCAGGGTTTTGCTTTTGACTTTAGCGC
>JAMOBI010000164.1:0-4452 GCA_039908105.1 Magnetococcus sp. YQC-9 | reverse complement strand
ATCTCATTGATTGGCTTGTGAACCAGGTCCACCCTTAAGCGAGTTCATGACCTCCTCGATCTTCTCTTTGTTCATCGACGATCACCTGCATGACCATGAAGAGGGAAGCGACGGGCGGCGTGTCATCCTGGGCAGGCCGGGCGGCGGTGCCGCATTCGGCCACCATGCGCGCCACGGCCAGTGTCTTGTCCAGGCTCAGGTTGATGGTGTCAACTTGTTGCAAGGTCAGGGAATGTTTGCTGTCCATGGTGAGCATCCTGTGCGACTGGGTTACGGGAATGCACACCATGGACCGACTCTTTAAATGACTCAAGTAAATTAACAGGGTTGAGTGGAGGTTTTGCTGAAACCCCACTTCTCCCGTTGCTGCTCCCATTCCATCGGGAACGGGTTCTTCAACTCCCGCCACGTCAGCACGTCCGGCTGCCGCCCGTCCAGGATCGCGACGATGATGTCCGGCGCGAGCAGGGTCAGGCGTAGCACCCTGGCCAGATAGGAGTCGTCGATCTGCTCCTGGGCCGCCAGATCCTTGATGGAGCGGTACTGGCCGCTCTCCATCATCCGCAACCACCGGTGCGCCTTGGCCACCAGTTTTCCCAGTGTCTCTTCCCGTGGCGGCACCTCTTCGACACCCTCCGGAGCGATGATCAGCTTGCGTCCGCCGCGCCGTTTCAGTTGCAGCGGGATGGTCACCACGATGATCTCGCCATTCTGTCTCATTTCGGTTTTCATGCTGCGGCCTCCGTCTGGTTGCCAATCTCATTGAGTTCACGGGCCAGGGTGTCGAGACCCGCCGCCCGCAGGTGGACCTGCACATCCCCCTTGCTCACCTCCACCGCATCGATGAGCAGGCTGACCAGTCGTTGCTGCTCGACCGGGAACAACTCCTCCCAGACCGGATCGAGCCGTCGCAGGGCCTGGACGATGTCGCGTTCCTGCAAGCCATACTCCTGCTCGTTGCCCGCCTGCCAGGTCTTGACCACCATCTCCGGCGAGCGCAACATGGTGCGCACCTGCTGGATCACCACCGCCTCGATCTCACCGGCGGCCACGGAGCGCAGGGAGCAGGCATGGTGGCCGTTCTTGATGGCGGTCTGGCAGAGGTAGTACCGGTACTGCCGCCCATCCTTGCTGGTGAAGGTGGGACTCATGGCCCGTCCGCAATTGCGGCACCGGATCAGACCTTTGAGCAGGGCCGGAGGGTGGATCCTGCTCTTTCCCTGGCGGCGGGCGTTGGCCGCCATCTCGGCATGGACCTGATCCCAGAGATCCCGGTCGATGATCGCCGCGTGTTCGCCAGGAAACACCTCCTCGCCCATGACGATCTCGCCGAGATAGAGCCGGTTGGCCAGCATGCGGTAGAGGTAACCCTTGTCGAGGGGTTGGCCGTTCTTGGCGGTGACCCCGGCCTCGGCCAGCTCCTGAATCAGCAGGGTGGCGGATCCGCATTCCTGAAAACGCCGGAAAATGTGGCGCACGTTTTCCGCTTCAGCGGGCACGATCAGGAGCTTCCGGTTCTGCACCTCGTAGCCCAGCGGGATGTGCCCGCCCATCCACATTCCCTTGCGCTTGGAGGCTGCGAACTTGTCCCGGATGCGCTCGGCTGAGATTTCTCTTTCAAATTGCGCAAATGAAAGTAATATGTTGAGCGTCAGGCGTCCCATGGAGGTGGTGGTGTTGAACGCCTGGGTGATGCTGGCAAAGGTGACGTTGCGCCGGTCGAACGCCTCCACCAGCTTGCTGAAGTCCAGCAGAGAGCGGGTCAGGCGGTCGATCTTGTAGACGATGACCACATGGATCTTGCCCGCCTCGATGTCCGCCAGCAGGCGCTTCAGGGCAGGCCGCTCCAGGTTCCCGCCAGAAAAACCGCCGTCGTCGTAGCGATCCGGCAGCAGATGCCACCCTTCGGACTTCTGGCTGGCGATATAGGCCTCGCACGCCTCGCGCTGCGCGTCCAGGGTGTTGAACTCCATCTCCAGCCCCTCGTCGGTGGATTTGCGGGTATAGATGGCGCAGTTGACTTTTGGCGTCACAAGCTTCTTGATGGTCATTTTCTCAGCTCCTGTTTTTTGAGGCCCCAAAAAGTTAAGCCGTTCCACTTGGTGCCACTGATAAAATTGGCCACCGCCGACAGGCTGCCGAATTTCCGTCCCTGGTATTCAAACCCATCCTCCAGCACCGTGCAGCAGCACTCCTGCCCTTTCCACTCCCGGATGAGCCGCGTTCCTGGCAGCAATCGGTCTCCCTGAGGCTGCTTCGGAATCTGCGGCGTCGCCTCCTCGGTGAGCAACCGCTCCATCCGTTTTTCCGCCTGCTCCGGCAAGTCACCCAGCGACAACTCCTGGATCCGATGCGCCAGGCGCTTCACCAGAAACGCCCGGTTGAACGGCGGAGGTTCGGTCTTGGGGTGGAGGTCCACCCATTTTTTCTTCAGATCGGTGATCGGCATCTCGGTCAGTGCCGCCACCTGTTTGATCACGCTGATATCGTTCATGCCCTTTCTCCCGTTGTGGTTTTTTGTGCATAAGGGCATTGGTTTCCAACCTTATCAACTGGAATTTTCTCTGTTTTCCTCTTTTCTTCGAGTCGCTTGATGGCTGTGGCCAAGATGGCGCCGACTTCGCTCAGGCGGGCCTCGGTGGTCATGTCGTCGGGGTCGGTGGTATTCGTCATAGGGCACCTCGGCAGGAATGGTGATGCGTTCATACCCCTTACATACGCTTCGCATCACCGATCTGTCGGAATTTTTTTTCTTGTGTAAGGTCAGATAATCCGTATACAATCCTAATCAACGTTTGGTCATTTATCGGAAGGTAAGAAACGAACAATGAACACCGAACCCAGAAAACGACGTGGTCCTCTTCCCACCGAGGGGCCAACACCAGGACAGAAGAGGATGTTGGCAACCATCAAGGAATTCATTGCTGCGCACGGGATGTCTCCGACGTTTGCAGAATTAGGAGAGATCCTCGGCATCAAACCACCCAGCGTCCATGAACAGGTCACCGCCATGATCCGAAAAGGCCTGGTGCGCTGCATACCCAACAAGGTGCGTTCTCTGGAAGTGGTGGAGGAGAGCCTTCGGGTTCCCAGATTGGTTCCGGTCCCCGTGTTGGGGGTGGTAACCGCAGGAGTCCCCATTCTGGCTGTGGAGAATCAGATCGGGGAGTTGTCCGTGGATGCCCATATCGTGCGTGGAACCTGTTTTGCCTTGCAGGTCAAAGGAGACAGCATGGTGGATGCGGACATCCATGATGGCGATTATGTCATCGTCCGGCAGCAACCGATTGCAGAGCATGGTGATATCGTTGTGGCGTTGCTGGGTGATGAAGCGACGGTCAAGCGATTGTTCATTTCAGATACAGTGATTGAGCTGAGACCAGCCAATGCCGCCTATCGACCCATCAAAATCGAACAGGCGGACGAACTCAGAATTCTGGGAAAAGTCTTGGCCGCTCGCAGCATGTCTCCCACCTCCAGCAACTAAGGATGAACAGAATGGCCACCTTTAATCCCCGTCGATTTGCTCAACCGGACAGGCTGAGAGAAATCACTCACAGCAGATTATTGTCATTTCTTCAGCCGTTTCGTGACTATTTGGAAGGGCGCGGACTGTCGTTTGCCACAGAGGGTGGCGACATCGATTACGTCCTACTGTCGTCCATTCTGATGAATCCTGGCGACGATACACCGGACCATCTGGTGGATGCTTTGTATTTTGTTCATGAAATGGCGACACCAGATGGAATGAATCAACTGCTGGAGGCTGCACGGGAAAATGGACTGTCCTTGGAATATGAGGCGGACAGCAGCCCTGCCGACATCGTCATCCAGGTATGGCTCCAGGACCGGGTATTGTTGGAGACGCAACACGCTTCGGCGCTGATCGCCAATCCCAGATCTTTTACCCATTTTGCCGGCAAGATCAAAGGCCATAAGTTTACCATGCCGACAGAGCAAACCATGATGGAGCTGGAGGGTGCCATGGATGACTGGTTTGCCGAACACCGACGCGGCAGAGGATGCAAGGTTTTCATTTTCGATCAGGGGCGCAAGGTCTGCATGCTGGTTCGTCACGGTCAACCCACCAAACGGGAGGGGTCCATCAAAGAAGGAGGAGAGTCATCTTCTGTCCATTACCGCCCGGAGAAGCACGACGTGGTGATTTATGACCGCAAATTGGTTGACCTCGCAATCAACGCCGAAACCAAAGGCGAGCGGGAGATGTACGTCGCCAAGATCGGATTATACCTATTCGGCGATGAAGCCTTTTTTCCGGGTGGAGAGAAATACACTCTTGATCCACTCAAGTTGGACGGCAAGGCGTCTGTCGCCTGTACTACTATCCCCAGGTTTCTGCGCTTCCCGCGAGGATTTTTTTCAAGCTGCCAATTTTGTTAAAGATTCCGTGCTTGCACTCCGGGCGGTGATCAGGGCAGTGATGATGGATCG
>JAMOBI010000163.1:0-4479 GCA_039908105.1 Magnetococcus sp. YQC-9 | reverse complement strand
AGTTTTTTGCAAGGCTGCGTGCAAGATGTGAGCGTCGTTTCCAAAAAGCGGAAACGACGCTCACGAAGGCCGCGCGCGGCGCATTTTTCGCAAAAGGCGCGAAAAATGCTTCTTTTGAAAGAGCGCGCTAAAGTCAAAGTCAAAACCCTGGGAGATGAATCTCCCAGACCATCTCTTTTTTTTCACTAATAAAAACTACACATTCCAAGCTGGCTGCGGTTAGGTTAACGTAAGACACTACCGAAAAATGCGCCGCGCGCCGCCTTCGCGAGAATCGTTTTTTGTTTTTTGGAAACGATTCCCGCATCTTGCACGCAGTCTTGCGAAAAACGATCCATCCCAAAATGGGTGCGGTTTGGGGTGAACTGACAGGGCAATCAGGCGAGATTATTCGTTTATTTATTGAATATACATTAAAATTGTGCCATGCTTTCCCTGCCAGTGTGGAGCACGACAAACCGATCATGATGGGGGGATCCCCCCATCATCTCCCCGTGGAACTCTCCACGGAAGTTCCACGGTAACTTGCATGATGGGGGGAGAACCCCCTCACCCCCTGACCGTGGAACTCCAAAAGCAGAGTTCCACGGTATAAGGATGGAGATGAGTATGCCAAGAACCGCCATGGAAGATGCCACCCGATTTCCGATGGTCATCCCGCCTGCCGAAAAATCGCGTTTAATCCGGGCTGCGGCAATCGAACAAACCACGCTCAAAGAGTTCATGCTACGCAACTCCCTGCATGCCGCCGATCAGGTCATCGAACGGGCTGAACGCATCCGCCTGTCCGAAGAACAGTCCCGATTCCTGCTCAATCTGCTGGATAATCCACCAGAACCAAATCAGAAACTGTGCGTGGCGGCCAGGCTTCTGGCGGCTCAAGAATGACTGGATTGGCGTGGCGCGAGGAAGCCATCTCAAAGAGGCATCAACGCAAGACGTTTGACTGCGGCCAAATGGAGATGAATATCTTCCTTTCAAGGTATGCGCGTCAGGCGCATGAGAGTGGTGCGTCCAAGACCTATGTGGCTGTTGATCCGGCAGGTGGGGAAAAAATTTTGGGGTTCTACACCCTGACTCCGACCGAGATCGAATTCAGTCTGATGCCACCAGAGGTAAGACCTGTCGGTAGTGGTCGTTATCCAGTTGCTGGATTTCGTCTGGCACGTTTGGCTGTGGACAAATCTGTCCAAGGCCGAGGGCTTGGTGGTGCCCTGTTGATTTCAGCGGCGCGTCGTGCGATACGCGCATCGCTGGAGGTGGGTGGCACGATGCTCGTTATGGATGCCAAAGATTCGTATGCGGCTGATTGGTACAAAAACTATGGAGCGATTGAAATTCCTGCTCGTCCGTTGCTCTTGGTGTTGTCTTACAAGGTTTTCCTTGCCGTCATGCAAGCTGCAGGACGGCCAATCATTTAGCGATCTGCCCGGTCAAGGGATGCGTTGCGCAGCGGGTTGGGATTGATCGATAATCGAACGGGTGCGCCTTTGAAGCTGGAGCGTGTGGATGGATGGCAACCGGAGGGTGCGGATCTTGATCTGGCAAGGTTTGGCAAGGGGTGTACGGACCGTGGGTCTGGTCTGTGCGGTGATGATGATCGGTTGTTCGGCTGCGTGGGCCCGGGCCGGGAGCGGTGGGGAGCGTTCGCCCGAGGAGACGCGGTTGCAGCGCGTGGTCGAGGAGTCGGAGCGCAAATACGGCACGGAGAGCAGTATCACGGCCACGGCGTTGACGCAGTTGGGCGAGATCGAGCTGGCTGCCGGACGGGATCGCGAGGCGGATGGCACGTTGACCCGGGCGTTGGCGATCTTGAAGAAACGTTTGGGTGAGGATCACCCCGAGGTGGCCGAGGCGCGTACCCGTCTGGCGCGCGCCAAGACCCGGCTGGGGGATTTCAACGGTGCGCGCGGTCTGCTTGAAGAGGCGGCAAACGGATTGGAGCGCTCCTTGGGCGCGGATCATCTGAACAGCGCCAGCGCACGGATCAACCTGGCGCGGCTGCTGATGGCCGATCCGGAGCGTCGCGAACGGGCGGCCAGGCTCGTCGAGGAGTCGCTGCCGGTTCTGACCCGCGGCTTGTGGGCCGATCATCCGCGCGTGGCCGAGGCGTGGTTGATGTTGTCGCGCATCCGTTATGCGCTGGGCAGGTGGGAAACAGCGCTGGATGCGGTCGGGCAGTCTCAGCGGATCCGCGAGAAGACCCTGGGTGGCGAGCATCCTCTGGTGGCCGAGGCGCTGCGTGAACGGGGTCATCAGCTGGCTGCACGCGGCGAGCACACCAGCGCGGAACCCTTTTTGCGTCGCTCGGTGGAGATCCTGGAGAAAACCGGGGAGGGTGCCCCGCTGGAGCTTGCCGAGAGTCTGGAGCGCCTGGCCGAGACCGCGCTTGTCCTGGAGCGGCGGCAGGAGGCCGAATCGCTGTTGAAAAGGGTGTTGGTGCTGCGCGAAAAGGTGTTGGACAAAGAGCATCCGGCCCTGGTGAAGGTGTTGAACGATCTGGCGCTGTTTCGGTTGGAGGCCGGGGAGGTCGCGGCTGCCGAGGAGTTGTTCAAACGGGCCTTGGCAATCGCGCGCAAAAAAATGGGCAACGACCATCCGCAGGTGGCATTCATCTTGAGTAATCAGGCGCGGATCGAGATGCGGCGCGGGCACAAGGTTGAGTCCGACCGTCTGCTGGATCAATCGATCGCCAGCGCAGAGCGGTTTTTCAAGGATAGCGCCTTGAGCCTCTCCGACTGGTTGGCCAATCTGGGACTGATTCTGCACAAGGAGGGCTCGATCGAGCAGGCCGGACGGTTGTTGCGGCGCGCCGAGGCGCTGCTCGTCAAACAGTACGGGCGCGACCATCCCCAGGTGAAGAGAGTCGGCGATGCGATTCTGGCGCTCTCCAAATCCTCGCCACCGGTTGCAGAAACCATTGTTGTCAAGGAGGAGTCCCCTCCCGGCGCTCCCAGGAGCGAGTCGACGGCCAGTGCCGCCCAAAATGAGGCCGCCAGCAGCTCGACCAGGAAGGAAGCCGCCAGCAGCTCGACCAGGAAGGAAGCCGCCAGCAGCTCGACCAGGAAGGAAGCCGCCAGCAGCTCGACCAGGAAGGAAGCCGCCAGCAGCTCGACCAGGAAGGAAGCCGCCAGCAGTTCGACCAGGAAGGAAGCCGCCAGCAGCTCGACCAGGAAGGAGGTCGCCAGCAGCACGACCAGGAGCGAGCCAGCCGCCAATAGCGCGAAGAAGGACGCCGCTGGTATGGCTGCCAAGAAAGAGGCATCCGCTGGTATCGAGAAGGAAGCTTCATCCGCCAGGACCGCCAATGAAGAGGCTGCCAGCAGCGCTGTGAAAGCGGATGGGATCAGCAGCGGTGCCAGGAAAGAAGTTGCCGCCAGCGTCGCAAAGGAAGAGAGTGCCGTAAAATCGGTTGCCAAGGTGGCCGAGTCGGCCACGCCCGTTGTCAAGGAGCCGAAAGCCGTCGTTGCGCCCTCAGCGGAGAGCAAAGCCGCTGCTGCGCCCGTCGCACCGGAGGGCAAACCCCCGGCCACGCAAGCCCAGCAAACCGATCTGACCGCCGTGCGTCAGGCCTATACGATCACCCCCGCGACCATCGTACCGCTGGAACCGGTGGCACCCTCCGCTTCCCCCGCAAACGTCGCCAATCCCCCGGTTGTCATCAAGCCCGCAACAGGAACGCCCGCGCCGGGGGCGGTGGTGGCCGTGCCAGCTGCCCCTCAACCGGCTACGGAGCGCGCGGAGGGTGTTGCCAGGGAGGTCCGGCAGGGGGCGGTGGTGCATCTCTCTTGTTTTGCCACCGCCAGTCCGCATGCAGCGCAACTGGTGGAGAAGATCCGGGCCATGCGCTATCCGGTCTACCGCAAGTTGATCAGGAATGGCGACACCAGCTTTGAGTGCATCTTTGCCGGTCCGTTCTCCTCCCGCCCGGAGGCCGAGGGTGCAGCCGAGAAGATCCGCACCGGTGCCGGGGTGGAGAATCCCCTGGTGGGGCGCTATGCACGGGGCGAGTAGCCATTGCCAGCGTACTTAAAGCGTGTTAATGTTTGCATTTAAACCGCAACCATCACGGGATGCGTAGTTCCATTAATAGGGGGCCAGGGGGATTATCCCCCTGGTGGGATCCAAGGGCAAAGCCCTTGGGACTTAGTTTTTGACTTTAGCGCGCTTTTCTCAAGAAGCATTTTTTGCGAAAAATGCGCCGCGCGCGGCCTTCGTGAGCGTCGTTTCCGTTTTTTGGAAACGACGCTCACATCTTGCACGCAGCCTTGCGAAAAACTACGCATCCCGTGATGGTTGCGGTTTAAAGTCAAAAGCAAAACCCTGGGAGAGGAATCTCCCAGACCTGCTCTTTTTTTTCACCAATGAGGTAGTTGCAAAACCTATCAAAAAGTTTTTAATGCGAGTTATTTTTATTTAAAATCGCATGCGAATCAAATAGATAGTAAGGCAATGGAAACCAGAAAAAACAATAAGTTG
>JAMOBI010000162.1:0-12593 GCA_039908105.1 Magnetococcus sp. YQC-9 | reverse complement strand
GGGCTGATCGACAAGGAGGTCAAACGGGAGGCTCTCAACGACTTGGCCCCCAACGGTCCGTCTGTTGTCACACTGCTGGAAAATATCACCCGCGCCCATGATGCCGACGGGACGTTCATCGTTGGACAAGATGGTTTCATCAAGTCCTCCTGGGGAGTTGGCAAACCGTTGACGGGTGTAGATGTCAAGTTCCGCCCCTACTTTCACAGGGCGCTGCAGGGAAAACAGAATGTCTATGCCGCGATCGGCACCACTACCGGCTTGCGTACCTTGTATTTTGCCACCCCCATTCATGCCGGGGATTCAGTAGAGAGTCCGACCATCGGTGTGGTCGTCATTCGTTCCGGGGTGAAGCGTCTGGACACGGCACTCAACGGGAGTTCCGATATCGCGCTCCTGCTTTCTCCGCAGGGCGTCGTGTTCGCCAGTACACGTCCGGAATGGATCGGTCGTATGGACGGCGAGGTCACACCCGCACGAATTCATGAAATTCGCACGGTCAAACAATTCGGTACGATGTTCGATACCAGGGATCCGGAACCACTCCCCTTGTCCTTGGAACCTGGGATTGTTTCGCTGGAGGGGCGCCACCATGCCGTGGGGCAAACCAAGGTGCAGTGGAATGACCAGCGAGGTGCCTGGACCCTGGTGTTGATCGAGGATCTCTCGCGCACCGTGCCCATGAGCCAGCGTCTTTGGATGATGTCAGGGATCTTGGCCTTGTTGTTGATAGTCAGTGGATTGTTTTTTGGCAGATTGCGTGGACATCACTTCCAGGCCTTGACCGCACAAACCCTGGCAGCCAATGTTCAGGCCCAACAGGAGAGCGCTCACCGCAAAGCGGTGATTGCCGCTGCCGCTCTCCTGATGCAGCAAACCCGGAGTGTCGAAGAACTGGCCGGAGTGTTTCTGCACTGTTGTTGGCAGCCAGCTATGCCTGCCACAAAACGCCTGCCCGGAATATTGCACTCGGAGAGGGATTGCTCGGCCAATGCGCCCGTGATCGTTGTTTGATGGTCGTGGAAACGGCTGAGAGTTATTGGCAGATTCGTTCCGGTCTTGGATCCGCCTTGCCCACCAACACGATGTTGGTGCCGATCACACTTCACCAAGAGCTCCTCGGCATGGTCGAGTTGGCCATGCTCAAACCTGTGAATATTGGCGATCGGGAGTTGCTGCTCGAAACAATCCCCCTGCTGGCACTGAACATCAAAATCCTGCTTCGCAGCAAACAGACTGAGGAGATCCTGGCGACCACTGCGGCAGCGGAGCGGGCCAGCACCGAGCGCGCATCATTCCAGCAGGTGTTGATGGATACCATCCCCTATCCAGTCTTCTACCAAGGTGCGGATAGCCGTTTCCTGGGCTGCAACCGCTCCTTCATGGAGACCTTTGGGGTTGATTACCTGAATTTGGTCGGCAAACGGGTACTCGATCTGGAATTTCTCTCCGAATCCGACCGCATTGCCTGTCAGGCAGAGAACGAAGCCGCCCTCGTCAATGCCGGGAGCGTGCAACGAGAGATGCGGTTTCTCTTTGCCGATGGCAGGATGCACGACACCTTGTACTTTGTGTCTGGCTTTTGCAACGCGGATGGATCGCCGGGTGGCCTGGTGGGCACCATCGTCGATATGAGTTCGATCCGGGCAGCCGAACGAAAGCTGGAACGATTGGCGGATATCGAGCGCTTCAACCGGCTCGCCCAGGGGCGTGAAAATCGTATCCTGGAACTTAAAAGGGAGGTCAATACCCTGGTACAGGAGATGGGACGGATCCCCCCCTACCTGTCGCCCGACAGGCCAGACGCGCAGCCCGGAAATCTCCTGACCGGAGATGAAAGCGAACCCAACGATCATCCCATCCCGTCCCTTGTCCTGGCAGGCATCACAATCGACAAATTGCTTGATCTCGGCCAGTTGCAGAGCATGTTCGATGGCTTTTGTCACACCGTCGGCGTGGCCGCTGCCCTGATCGATCTTGAAGGCAAGATTTTGGCCGCATCGCGTTGGCAGCGTGCCTGTACCGACTTCCATCGCGTCAATCCGGACTCTTGTGCCCGATGTATCGAAAGCGACACCGAGTTGGCCATCAAACTGGAGACAGGAGCCGAGTTCACCATGTACCGGTGCAAGAATGGCATGACCGATTGCGCCTCGCCAATCATTGTGGAGGGACACCACTTGGCCAATGTCTTCATCGGACAGTTCCATGTCGGAGCCCCGGACAAGACCTTTTTTAAGGAGCAGGCCAACCGGTTCGGCTATCCGGAGGCGGACTACCTGAATGCGGTCATGGAGGCTCCGGTGCTGGATGAAAATCGACTTGCCTCCATCCTTGGCTTTTTGGCGGGGTTCTCACGCATGGTCACCATCATGTCGTTGGATCGCCACCGCGCCGATGCGGCGCAGAAACTTCTTGAACAACAGGCGGAAGTGCTGCGCCGTGAGCGAATGACCGCCATGAGCCTGGCCGAGGATGCCGACACAGCACGACGTGTCCTGGAACAAGGTGGCAACAAGGAGATGCGCTCATGAACTCTTGGATGGTCGCACTGGAAAAACGCACCTTGAAGCTCAAGCTTGCCTTCGGGTTTGCCCTGATGCTGCTTCTGGCCATTGGGATCAGTGTCGGAGGCGTGCTGGGAAATCGTCAGCTGGTCAACAACCTGCAAGTGCTTTACGAAACCGGAATGAAGGGCGTATCTCACGCCAAAAGCGCATTGATCGCCTATACCACCATCGGACGCACCGTGCGTCAGGCCATCATGGCGCCCGACGTCAAGGAGCGGGAGCGTGTCCTCGACCAATTGACCCGCGCACGCAGCCAACTCGTCAAGGAGATCGAACAGCTCAAGCCCACGCTCATACGTGAAGAGAATTTGAAAAATTTGACCCTGTTTGAGGAGAACTTCGCCACCTATATACGAGGCGTGGACAACGCGCTGAACCTGCTAGTCAATGAACGTGCCGCCGAGGCGCAAGCCCTGGTTACCTCGCAGGAATTCCAGAAGCCTGGCATAGCCGCCAACGAGGCCATGACACACATTATTCAACTCAAGGAGAAGAACGCTCAGGAACTCTTCGATGTATCACTACACGAAGCAGAACAAGGTTTGTGGAAATCCATAATCCTGTTGGGCGGTGCTTTGGCGATGGGCATTCTGTTGTGGTCCCTGGTGGTGCGTTCTGTCAGCACGCCCATCGACTGTCTGCGCGAGGCGGTTGAACAACTGGCCGCAGGTCAGCTCTCCCATCCCGTTCCCTATCGCGATTACGCCAACGCCATCTCCACCCAATTGCAAACAGCCGCCAGCATGACCGACCTGGCCCAAAGCTTCCTGTCGAATATCGCGCCACTGATGAAAATCGGCCAGGGCGTGCTTTACCTTCACGAGGAAGGACAGCACCGGTTGCGCCTGATGAGCAGTTACGCCTACCGCGCCCGCAAGAATCTGGACCAGCACTTCGCCATCGGCCAGGGACTGGTCGGACAGTGCGCTCTGGAACAAGCGCCCATTCTGATCACCGAGCCTCCGGAAGACTACATCCGGATCGGCTCCAGCCTCGGAGATGCAGCGCCCCGCGCCATCATGGTGCTGCCCGTTTTAAGCAACCAACGTCTGCTGGGGGTGGTCGAGCTGGCCTCTCTACAAGACTTCGGCCCCAAGGAGCAGGAGCTGCTCGACAGTCTGATTCCCTTGCTGGCCATGAGCATGGAGATCCTCGAACGCAACAGCAAAACAGAACAACTGCTGGTGGAGACCCAACCTCAAGGAGACCTCCGCTTCACTCGCCGCTCTGGAAGAGCGCAGCCGTCTCATCCTGGGTTCGGTGAACGACGGCATTGTCGGCCTGGATGCAAACGGCGTGATGACCTTTGCCAACCCCGCTGCGTCGATCATGCTTGGCTATGTCATGGATGATTTCATTGGCCGGCCTATGCATGAACTCATTCATCACCTCTACCCGGATGGCACCCTTTTCCCTCGTGAACGGTGCCCGATGTTCCTGACCGCACAAGACGGCCAGCCACGCACCATCGACAACGAAGTGCTCTGGCGTAAGGATGGCACGTCGATTCCGGTCGAATACTCCACCACGCCAGTCTACAAACAGGGCGTTCTGGTGGGCAGCGTGGTGATATACCGGGACATCACCGAGCGCAAACGTATCGAAGCAGCGCTCAAGCACGTCAACTTTCTTAATGATCAGGCCCTCGGTCTCACCAAAGCCGGGTACTGGCATGTGCCGATGGACGGTTCCGGTTGGTACAACTCGTCGAAACGGGCGGTGGACATCTTCGGCGACATCCCCAACGAAACAGACCGCTATCGCGTATTGGAGGATTGGTTCGTTAATGTGGAAGCGGGTGACCTGGAGTCTTCCAAGGTGACCCTGAAAAACTTCCAGGATGCCATTGATGGCCGGGTGGTCTGGATCCATGCTTACGGCTCGGTGGCAAGAGACGCCGACGGCAAGGCCACCGACATGTACGGTGTGACCCAGGATATTACCGAATACGTCCATGCTCAGCAGGAACTTGCCAAAGCTAAGGAGATCGCTGAGGAGGCTACCCGCGCCAAAAGCGATTTTCTCGCCAATATGAGTCATGAGATCCGCACCCCGATGAACGCCATCATTGGCATGTCTCATCTGGCTTTACAGACTGAACTCGACAAGAGACAACGCAACTACATCGAGAAGGTTCATCGAGCCGGGGAGAACCTGCTTGGCATCATCAATGACATCCTCGATTTCTCCAAGATCGAGGCCGGCAAAATGTCAATGGAGATCATCGACTTCCGTCTGGAAGATGTCATGGATCATCTCTCCAACCTGGTCGGCATCAAAACCGAGGATAAAGGGCTCGAACTCCTCTTCGACGTGGCGCCAGATGTTCCGACCGCGCTGGTCGGCGATCCGCTGCGGTTGGGGCAGGTGCTCATCAACCTCGGCAACAACGCGGTGAAGTTCACCGACGCGGGCGAAATCGTGATCGGTATCGAGAAGGTGGCTGGAGGGGATCCCGCAGATGAAACAGCTGGAGTCATGTTGCACTTCTGGGTCAAGGATACCGGTATCGGCATGACGCCGGAACAATGCGGCAAGATGTTCCAAAGTTTCAGTCAGGCGGATGCTTCGACCACACGCAAATACGGTGGTACCGGGCTGGGGCTGGCCATCTCGAAGAACCTTGTCGAATTGATGGGAGGACGAATCTGGGTCGAAAGCGAGGCTGGCAAGGGATCGAACTTCCACTTTCATGCCCGTTTTGGCTTGCAGAAAACTCCCATGCCGCGCCGCATATTCCGTGCCGATGAACTGCTCGGCGTGCGCGTACTGGTGGTGGATGACAATGCTACGGCGCGGGAAATCCTCTCCAGCATGGCCAAGACCTTCGGGCTGGAGGTGGAAGTGGCCTGGAACGGTCAACAGGCTCTTGCCCTGAGGATTCCGGCGGTGATCATGGTCACCGCCTACGGACGGGAAGAGGCGATCGGAACCGCCGAACAGCGCGGGGTGATGTTGCAGACGGTGCTGACCAAACCGGTCACCTCCTCCTCCCTGCTGGAGGCGATTGGCGCGAGACTGGTCAAGGGCTATGTCTCGGAGACTCGCTCAAGCGAAAAGAACAGCACCAACGCCGAAGCCATGGCCAAGCTCAAAGGCGCGAGGGTCTTGCTGGCCGAAGACAACGAGATGAATCAGGAATTGGCGATGGAACTGCTGAACCAGGCCGGCATGGAAGTCGTATTGGCCAACAATGGCCGAGAGGCGCTCGATCTTTTGACCAAGGACGATCATTTCGACGCCGTGCTTATGGATTGGCAGGAGGTGCCCATTATCGCCATGACCGCGAACGCCATGGCCGGCGACCGCGAAAAGGTGATTGCCGCCGGGATGGTGGATCACATCGCCAAACCCCTGAATGTCGGCGAGATGTTTGAAACCCTGGCGCGATGGATCACGCCTGCCGCTGACGAAAAGATCACGACAAAGCCATCCGTTCAGACCGCTCGACCGACGGAACCAGCGATCTCCACCATGGGGTTGTCGATGCTGCCCGGTATTGAGATCAAGGCAGGACTGGCCACGACCATGAATAACGAAAAACTCTACCTCCGTCTCTTGAACAAATTCCGTGACAGCCAGGGCGACTTTGCGGCGTTGTTCGCCGCTGCCCGGCAAGAGGCTGATCCTTCGGCAGCCGCACGTTGTGCCCACACCCTCAAGGGCACGGCAGGCAATATCGGCGCTCGAAGGGTGCAGGCAGCGGCTGGCGCGCTCGAAGCGGCTTGCAACGAAAATGCGAGCACCGAAAGAATCGCGGAACTGCTACACCACACCCTGTCAGAACTGGAACCAGTGATGGCGGGTCTGAGCCAGATCGGTGGTGAGAACTCGCTGGAGATACCTGTCTCTGCACCACGGGCAGATGTGGATCAGGCCAAAGTAACCCGTTTGCTCCAACATTTGAAAGCACAGATCCAGGAGGATGAAACCGAAGCCACCAACACCTTGGAGGAGTTGCTGGTTCTGGTCGATGGGACTCCCTTGGCCTCGGGTTTGAGCGGCGTGGCTTCCGCGGTGGCCAAATACGACTTTGAAACAGCTCTGGAAAGGTTGAAGGCCATAGGTCAGACAGGATGAACGGCAGCTGGATCTCCTCCGGCAGGAGAGATTCGTTACTGCATGTCGTGGGTATTGGAGCCTCGGCAGGGGGCTTGGAAGCCATGCTGGCTATGTTGGCGCGGATGCGTCCAACCGGGAGATTGACCTATGTGGTGGCTCAGCACATGGCGCGTGATGGCCACGATGAATTGATGGTGCGTTTGCTTAACCGGCAATCGGTCTTGCCGGTTGTTTTGGCTCGGGATGGGGAACCCCTGCGGGCTGATACCATCCTGGTGATTCCATCTGGCAAGGATGGCACGGTGCAGGGTTCCACGCCCACCCTGCATTTGCAGGAACCATCTGCCAGGCATCTGTCCATCCCGTCCGTCAATACGCTGTTCACATCGATTGCCGCCGCCTGCCAGCGCAAGGCCATCGGGATCGTGCTCTCTGGAACCGGTTCCGACGGTGTGGCCGGGTGCCGCGCCATCAAGGAGCACGGGGGCTTGGCCTTTGCACAAGATCCGAACGAGGCCAAGTTCAACGGTATGCCGATTGCAGCCATCGAGGCCGGGCTGGTGGATCGGATCTTGTCGGTGGAGGTTATGGGCCAGACCCTCACGGAGTTGTTTCCCGGTGCTCCGGTTAATCCGGAACTCCTCCCGGACACGCCAATCCCGGAACCCGCGCAACGGGAGCTTGAAATTCTGTTGCGCATGGTACACCAGGCAACCGGGATCGATTTTTCCAGCTACAAGGAGGAGACCCTGTTGCGTCGCCTGGAAAAGCGTAAGGCGACCCTGGGCGCACAAACTCCCGAGGCCTATCTATCCCTGGTGCGTAGTCAGCCAAAGGAATTAAAGACGCTGCAACATCTGTTTCTGGTCTCCGTTTCCTCGTTTTTCCGCGACCGTGACTCTTTCCGTGAATTGGAATCTCTTCTGGCAACGATCGTGGTCACCAAACATACTGGTGATGCCTTTCGCGTCTGGGTACCGGGTTGCGCCTCTGGAGAAGAGGCCTACACCCTGGCAATCCTGATCACCGAATTGCTGGATCGCTCCCGTGATCGTCCCTCCTTGCGGATAATCGGCACCGATCTCAATCCCGATGGACTGGAGTTGGCCAGAGGCGGTCTTTATCGGCAAGCGGCCTTTAAAGAAATGGACAATGCGCTGCGTGATCGTTACTTTCATGTCAGAGGGCAACAATTTGAGATCTGCCAAACGATCAAAGAATCCGTCACCTTTGAACAGAGGGATGTGATGACCGGACCTCCATGCGACGCCCTTGATCTGATCAGTTGTCGCAATCTATTGATCTACATGAAGAGCTATTTGCAGGAGCAATTGATTGCCAACTTCCATCAAGCTCTGGTGCCAAGCGGGGTGTTGTTTATCGGCCAGTCTGAATCCCTGGGCGTGCGCGGCAATTCCTTGTTTTCGCCCATCGACCATTATCACCGCCTGTTTCGTCGGCGCCATTGAGGAAAACAAATGAGTGTATTATCCAACCTGAAGATCGCCCACAAAATTTATGGTTTGGTGCTCGTCGCCATTCTGGCCGTGGTGGGGATTGCCACCACGGATCAGTATCAGATGAGCAAGATTTTCAACTCGGCCAATTATGCAACCATCAACACGGTTCCCAGCTTCATATCAATTTACGAAGTGCAGGGACGCTTTCTAAAAATCAGGATTCTCGCTCGCGATCACGCCCTCAATACCGACGACATGAAAATGGTTGCCCTCGACCGACAGATTCAGGAGGAACGCGAAATCATCGCAAAGGAAATCAATCGGTACGAAGACAAGCTGCTATCCGATGCCGACGACCTGAAACTGCTGAATGCCTCCCGATCCGCCCTGAAAGATTACAACCTCGGCCTTGATCAAATGCTGTCGCTGTCCCGCCAGAACAAGAATGTCGAAGCCAGGGGACAGCTTGAAAAAATCGTCACGCCCGCCACCGCAGTCGAGCACGCGTTGCAGGAACATATCGACTTCAACAAGAGACTAGCCGAATCCGGTTCCGCTGAAGCTCTGGCGACAAAAAGCGCAGCAACCTGGATTGCGGCACTGTTGAGCGTGCTAATAGTGGCGTCGCTGGGCGTCATCGGTTGGGGCATCGCCAATGCCGCCTTGGCGCGCCCCATCGGTCTGGTAGCCGACAGCCTTCAACAGCTTGCACAAGGCCGGATGGATGTCGCTGTGGGGGGGGGTCGAGCGTCGCGACGAGATCGGCGATATGGCCCGTGCCGCTCACGTATTCAAGAATTTTGTGGAGAAACTCAATACCCAGAGCTGGCTCAAGTCCACTATCTCGGAAATTTCCGCAGTTTTGCAACAGGCCGTGGATCTCCGCAGCTTGGCCCAAGCCGCTGTGTCAAAACTTTCGCCGGCTGTCGGTGCAGGTCATGCCGCTTTTTATTTTCCTGATGGCGATGGCCGCTACAGCCTGCTAGCAAGCTATGGCTACCGCGAGCGCAAGCATCTGAACAACTGTTTCGCCATCGGCGAGGGACTGGTGGGCCAGGCCGTAATGGAGAAGACACCGATTACCCTGACGGCACCAAAGGACTACATCCGCATCAACTCGGGCCTCGGCGAAGGGCCGCCGGCCTGCATCAGCGTGATGCCGGTGATCATGGGTGAGCGTGTGCTTGGCGTATTAGAAATGGCCTCCTTCCAGGCTTTCAGCGAACGCGAGCAGGCGCTGATGGATGCCTTGTTGCCGGTACTCGCCACCACGCCGGAAATCCTCGACCGCAACATGAAGACCAAGGAACTGCTCACCGCCACGCAAAAACAGGCTGAACGCATGGAGAAACAGGCGGCTCAACTCGAAGAACAGACCGTGGAAATGGAGGCCCAGCAGGCCGAACTGCTCGAAACTGAAACTTGGTTCCGTAGTATCATCGAATCCGCCCTGGACGGCATCCTGGTGATCGAAGAGTCCGGTCGCATTTTAATGTCCAACCCGCAGGCAGAGGCAATCTTCGGCTATGCGTCAAGTGAGATGGTGGGCATGGATGTGGAGTCTCTGATGTCTAAAGAGGCCCGTTTTCTACATCGTGAACAACGGCAGAAGTTTCTCGAAGCAGGCAAGAATCGTGAGATGGCAAGTCACCGCAGCATTCAGATCCTGCGCAAGGACGGTAAAGAAAGCACCGTGCGCATTGCGTTGAACGTGCTGCCATCACGAGGGAACCGGGGACGTTGTGTCAGCGCGTCGATTCGCGCGATTGCTGCATAAGGTGAACGTGCCATGCGCTGCCAGGAAAGAGCTTGCGTCGTCGCGTCAACAAAGGAGAGAATAACACACTTTATCATACTTTTCCGGCACCTTTTCTGATATTCGATAATCATATCGATTGACGAAATGATTATCAAGGCTTGGCATTGAATATGATGTAGTGGACACTTACTGACTATTGTTGTAGAGGGTACATTCATGGATATTAGGCAGGATAAGGCCACCATTCTTGTTGTTGATGACACGCCTGACAATATTGATGTATTAAGTAGTATCTTGCGTCTTGAATACATGATCCTCGACCGAACATGATTCTTCTGGACATCATGATGCCTGGAATGGACGGGTATGAGGTGTGCCGGCAACTCAAGGCCAATCCATCGACAGCGCATATTCCCGTGATTTTTATCACAGCCAAGAGCGAAGTGGAGGATGAGCGCAAAGGGTTGGAATTGGGCGCGGTGGATTACATCACCAAGCCCATCAGTCCCCCCATTGTCGAGATTCGGGTGCGCACGCATCTGGCATTGTACGATCAGCGGCTTGAACTGGAACGAATTGTCCGGAAGCGCACGGCCGAGTTGCTGGCTACGCGTATGGAAATCATCCATCGTTTAGGCCGTGCGGCTGAGTTCAGAGACAACGAAACGGGTCTGCACGTCATTCGTATGAGTCATTATACCCGATTGTTGGCTGCGGCACTTAATACGTCCGAGGAGTGGACCGATCTGGTTTTTAATGCCTCGCCCATGCATGACATTGGCAAGATTGGCATTCCTGACCGGGTATTGCTTAAGCCCGGCAAGTTGGACGAGGAGGAGTGGGGAGTCATGATGCGGCATCCCCAGATGGGCGCTGATATCATAGGTAATCACGATTCGGATTTGCTGAAGCTGTCTCGGGAGATTGCTCTAACCCATCACGAAAAATGGAATGGAACCGGCTACCCACGGGGGCTCAAGGGAGAAGAGATTCCATTGGCGGTTTCCGAAGCCTTGGCGATTCTCGACAAGGATGCGGGGACCCATTTTGATCCGCAGTTGGTGCCCCTTTTCCATGAAGTTCTTCCAGAAGCCTTGGATATCAAGGATCGTTATGCCGAGGGCACGTTGCATGTCAGTTAAGTTCTAGAGAACTATCCGATGCAGGAAGTGTTGATTTTTGTCGGTACTCGATCATGGTCGTCAAGTAGGCGATAAGAATGGTTTCTCAACTATCTCCAGAATGGGTATCCCCTTGACCCAAGTTAGGATTCTCGGCCATGAATGATGCTTCGATAAGGTACGGGATGAAGGTCAACGGCATGCTGAGCCAAACGGTGGAACAGCAGACCTCGGGCGCGCGATGCGCGACGGTTGAAGCGAAAAGTGAATTCGTCGAGGTAATAGTCGAGATGGCGCTGCTGGATACCACCATGGAGTGTGCCCATGAGCCAACGCTTGAGCAACGAGGCAACCCTAGCCTCGCCAACTCTACGGCCCCAGCGGCGGTCACGCTGCTTGGCAAAAATCTGAATTGATGATACTCTGTTTCTGAAGTAGCCATTCAAAGCATTCGGTCTGTTGGCATGTTTTGCAGTAGTGTGTAAAGAAAATGGAGGTCATCATGTCGCAAACCGTAACCATTGAAGATGTCTGGAAAGCCTTTCTGGAGACGGATCGCCGCATGCTGGCGATGTTCGCGGAGACCGACCGACGCATGCAGGAGACCGATCGTCAATTCAAGGAAACAGACCGCCGGATGAGGGAGACTGATCGCAAATTGGATCGGCTTGGTGGGCGTCTGGGTGAATTCGTCGAGGGGCTGGTGGCTCCAGCCTGCGAAATCCTTTTCTCCCAGTGGGGAATTCCCGTATATCAGGTCAGCCGCCGGGTGGTGGCCAAGTTGCCGGGTGGCCGCCATATGGAAATCGACCTGTTCGTGGTGAACACCGATGTAGTGGCCTTGGTGGAGGTCAAAAGCAAGTTGACCATCGACGACGTGCGGGAGCATCTGGAGCGTCTGGTCGAGTTCAAGGAGTTTTTCCCCAGATATGCCGATTGTCGCACCTACGGCGCGGTCGCGTCGATGGTGATTGAGGAGAACGTCAGCCGTTTTGCCATCAACCAGGGTCTGTTCGTCATCGAGCAGTCAGGTGACACCCTGCGCATGGCCAATGAACCGAATTTTGTACCAAAGGGCTGGTAAAATCCGTCCATCCCTGGAATTTGCTTGGACAATGTACCGCCCTGGAAGCGGGTGAGGATCTTGTGATCCGTGAATCCCGAAGGAGTATTCAGTAAGAGAGGGGGGCTGATTGGTGCGTAAACTTTTTCTCTTAACATTCGAGTATCAACCAGCTATTCAGTTGTTGATTTCACCATTAGGATGATCGACGTGACCAGGACGTGACCGAGAAATTTTCTCTATATACATCAAAAGTGTTCTTAGATCACAATCGCAACGAAGCCAGGTGGCGTAACTGTTTGATTTTGAATATATTCGCATAGGTACGCATTTGTTTGACACGGTAGGGGTCATAGGTTCAAATCCTATACTGCCCACCATCTTTTCAAGCACTTACGGCCACCTTTCGGGTGGCCGTTTTTGTTCCAGCAATCAATATAGCTGACGTTTCACCGTTTTCTTTAACAACCAAAAACAACCATAGAGAATCTTGTGTAAGGGAGTGGATCACCCGTGCTGAATTGATGGGTCAGTAATCCCAGGGTAACTGGCATGCCA
>JAMOBI010000161.1:0-4585 GCA_039908105.1 Magnetococcus sp. YQC-9 | reverse complement strand
GAGCGCGCTAAAGTCAAAAACAAAGTCCCAAGGGCTTCGCCCTTGGATCCCACCAGGGGGATAATCCCCCTGGACCCCTATTAATGGAACTACGCATCCCGTGATGGTTGCGGTTTAAATCACTGACAAATTTTTAGAATCACTCCGCCGGTCGCGCATCCTGTCCCTTTTTCCGGATCGCCTTTTCGATCTGACGCGCGATTTCGGCGTCCGAGGGGGCATCATGCCAGTTGCTATCCGCATGCTGCGTCTGCTTGAGCACCACGACCTTGACATCCCCATATGGCGGCTGACCCGAAACCCGGACATTGACGCGATAGCGGGTTCTGGGATCGTTGGGGTCGATTTTCCAATCCGTGGAGATGAATCCACCCTCGCGATTGGCCACCTGAACCGGCAACTCCATCACCACATCCATGGCGCCGGCAAAGAGCTTGTTCTGACGGATCTGCTCTTGCGACTGCTTGGTGGCGCTGCTGGTTCCCAGACTGAAGATGCTCTCCTGGCCCAGGAGTTCTGAGGAGGTGTTTTCCGAACGACCTTCCTTGGCGTCCTCAATGGCTTTCTTTTGGCCGAACTTGGAAAATTTTTGTTCGTCTACGGTATTGGGACTGTTCCAAAGCGAGCCGGAACAACCGGAAAGCATCAGAGCCAGTGCAGCAAACGCCACTTTCGCGAATCGGATTTTCATGGAGGTCTCTTTCATGAATCTAGCCATCAAGGGATAAAAATGGTCTACACCTGAACCATTATGAAGCAAAACCGCTCCAGGGGAAATGCATCACCCGTGGGTGTGAGGATTTTTTTCCTCTCTCGGTGCCAAACCGCACCCATTTTGGGATGCGCAGTTTTTCGCAAGGCTGCGTGCAAAATGCGGGAGTCGTTTTCAAAAGGCAAAATACGACTCCCGCGAAGGCGGCGCGCAGCGCATTTGCAGAGCGCGCTAAAGTCTAAAGTCAAAACCCTGGGAGATGAATCTCCCAGACCCTCTCTTTTTTTTCACTCATAAAAACTACACATTCCAAGCTGGTTGCGGTTTAAAACTGGAAAAGTTACCGGAATCATGGTTTGGAAAGCGCGTCACGCGATGCGAGCAGATGGATCAAAATCACCCCGTCCTGCGACTCCAGGGCGTGATCATCGCCACTTTTGATCGCATTCTGGGTACGTTCACGCAAAGCCGAAACCTTGGCCATGTCCTGACTCCAAGGGGGCACGGTGTTGTCACCGAACAGGGCGAAGGCTTCGCGGCGCACAATCGAAAAATAGCGGGCCGTGGGATGGGGTTGCCGGTTGATCCGGTGGAGCAGATTGCCTGGGCGTTCGCGTTCCAGATCGGCATAGAGCGATCGGGAACGGTTGAGGGTATCGATCCCCATCATCGGTGCCATCATGGAGAGCGGCGTGGCAGCCAGCAGACCGGCCACTTCCGCCTTGTCGGTACCAAGATGGGGTGCGGCGATGGTGATCAGGGTGTCGATGGTCAACTCCGGCGCGCGTACCATCGTCAGACGCGCCACCACGCCACCCGCGGAGTGTCCGATCAGCACGGTCCGCTCCATGCCACGACGCGCGCGCACCGTCTTTACGATTGCCAGCAGGCACTCGGCCTGGATCATAAGCGGGGCTTCGGAAGGGAGATCGGCCAACAAAAAGACCCGTTCCCCCTCCTTGGTGATCGGGCTGCGTTCGATCACCTCTTTCTCGGTCGCGGTTATGACGCCCAGAGGCTTCCAGCCCGCCGTGGTCAATTCACGGGTCACACCTGAACGATTCCAGGCATCCTCGCCGCTGAAATAGCCGTGTACCAGGATCAACAGTTCGGCATGCGCCGACGCGGAATGGCCGACCACCAGAAAAAAGGTTGCAACGAACCAGCAAACACTCCGTCTCATCGGCCTGACCATGAGGCAACGTAGCTCATCAAAACGGGATATCGTCATCAAATGCCGGGGGATGGGCGAGCTCATCCAACGGGGGATGGTGGGCGCCAGCGGAACGGTTGCCAGAGACTGCTTGTGGCGCCGGTGCCGGACGATACTCGGGAACATGCTCGGTTGGCGGGGCTGCCATGCCATATCCGGCTCCAACCTGCGGACCCATGCCGGCAGGTCGCGAATCGAGCATCAGCAGTTGACTGTTGTAGGGTTGAAGAACGATTTCGGTGGTATAACGCTCCTGGTTTTGATTGTCGACCCACTTGCGCGTCTGCAACTGTCCTTCGAGGTAGACCTTGGATCCCTTGCGCAGATACTGCTGGGCGATCTCCGCGAGTTTGCCGAAAATCACCACCCGATGCCATTCGGTCTTCTCCTGCGGCTGCCCTTGTTGATCCTTCCAGGACTCCGAAGTGGCGATGCGCAGATTGGCGATCGGACGGCCATCCTGGGTGAAACGCACCTCCGGTTCCGCACCCAGATTGCCAATCAGCTGTACCTTGTT
This sequence comes from Magnetococcus sp. YQC-9, assembly GCA_039908105.1. Lineage (GTDB taxonomy): Bacteria > Pseudomonadota > Magnetococcia > Magnetococcales > Magnetaquicoccaceae > Magnetaquiglobus. Next base: position 2,143 of record JAMOBI010000161.1, on the reverse strand, counting down.
CAATGATCTGGACATCGGTCACACCCCCTTGCCTTCTTTAAAGAAATTTCGCCGTGTAATCTCTCCCGCCTTCATGGCACAATAGAAAAAATCAGCCGGCATTGCAAGCATCACCCGCCGGTTTGGACCCTTCATCGAGAACGATCCGCCATGTACCACCCTCTGTTGCTGTTTTCCCTGCTGATCTGGATCCTTTCGGCATGGATCGTCCCGTTGCACGCCGAACCGACCGCTCCCTCACCCGTTGTCGGTGAGGCCATACCCATGCGGCTGGCAGCCATTCACAAAGGGGATGTGGTTTACGTTCAGGCCCTGACGCGGCTGATCAAAACGATCGAAGAGGGATCTGGCAAGCGCATCCATCCAGAGTTGCTCGCCAACGGCAAAAAGGGCGCCGAGGAGGCCGCTTTGCAGGAGGTGATCGCCGGCAATTTGGAGGGGGGATTCTTCTCGCCATTCACCCTGGCCCGCCAGGTGCCTGGATTTCGTGCCTTGGCCACGCCACGTCTTTTCATTCGTCCGGAGCAGGTGCGCGGTTTGACCGGATCGTCGCTTGATGCGGCCTTGCGAGAGTCGGCCAAGGGCAAGAATCTGCTCGTGCTCGGTTACGGCTCCTACGGTTTTTACGGGGTGTTGAACTTTCGCGCTGCAGCCGTTGGTGCCGGCGCTCCTTCCTGGAATGGTCTTCCGACGCGCGTGCCCAACGATGCGTGGATGATCGAAGTTCACCAGGCACTCGGACTGCAACCCTCCTCCATGCCCGCTGCCGATCTGACCGAGGCGATTGCCTCGGGGTGGGTCCAAGGGATCGCTGCCACGCCGGAGATGCTCAATCGCACCGCCTTTGCCAATGCCAATGCCAAGGGATTTCATCTGACCCGCCATCTGCACGGCTGGATGGTGTTGGTGGTGCACCAGGAGTGGTTTTCCAAGCTGCCGCAAGAGTTGCAGGAGCTGATCACCAACACAACCGCCTCGACACTGCCGCAGTTCATGGAGCAGGCTTTCTCCCAGGAGAAGAAGATTCTGGACAAGTGGGCCGCTGAATATCATCTCCCCACGTTGATCCCGACCGATGCAGAACTCTCCGGCGAGGCGATCAAGCCCCTGGCCCAAAAGAACATCGTCGAGAGTGAATCCCTCCTGAATCAACCAGGCGTGGTTGCACAGGCCGCCGCTTTCAATCAAGGCCCGCCCGCTCCCCCCAAACGGGAGGCACCCGCCAAGAGCGGTGATCCGGCCAAAAACAAAAAGCCCGCCGCGCCCGCTGCCAAGAATCCCACCCCCGCCGCAGGCAACGATCCGGCCAATAAGCCGCGCAGCGCGCCATGAACAGCCTGGATCTGATCACCCTTTTTGCCGCCTACCTTCTGGGCGCGATCCCATTTGGCCTGATCGTGGGTCGGTTCGCCGGCGTCGGTGATATCCGTGCGCAGGGCAGCGGCAACATCGGTGCCACCAACGTGTTGCGCGTCGCGGGTCGCAAGGCGGGTGCAATCGCCTTGCTGCTTGATATCGGCAAGGGCGCTTTGGTGGTCGGTATGGCCATCGGTTTGCACAGCGTCGATGCGCCGATCACTGCCGCCAGTGTGATTGTGGTCTTTTTGGGACATCTCTATCCAGTCTATCTTCGTTTCAAGGGCGGAAAGGGGGTGGCCGTGGCTTTGGGTGCGTTGCTCGCCTGGACCCCCTGGCCCGGATTGTTGATGATTTTGACTTGGGTTGGCATGGCCAAATGGATGCGCATTTCATCGCTGTCGGCCCTGACCGCTTTCGTGGTTGGTCCGCTGTCGCTCGTCTGGCTGCCGGCACCGGCATTGGCCCCGGCGATTCACGCGATGATCTCGGTTTTGGTATTCTGGCGCCATCGGGCCAATATCGGGCGTCTGCTCGCCGGGACCGAACCGAGGATTGGAAAAAAGTAATGGCTCAACCAAACTGATTTGACAGCTTGAAAGTTTCGCTTTTACTGGTAAAAAAAGAGAGGGTCTGGGAGATTCCTCTCCCAGGGTTTTGTTTTTGACTTAAACCGCACCTGCTTTGGGATGCGTAGTTTTTTGCAAGGCTGCGTGCAAGATGTGAGCGTCGTTTCCAAAAAGCGGAAACGACGCTCACGAAGGCCGCGCGCGGCGCATTTTTCGCA
>JAMOBI010000160.1:0-4625 GCA_039908105.1 Magnetococcus sp. YQC-9 | reverse complement strand
GAGCGCGCTAAAGTCAAAAACAAAGTCCCAAGGGCTTTGCCCTTGGATCCCACCAGGGGGATAATCCCCCTGGACCCCTATTAATGGAACTACGCATCCCGTGATGGTTGCGGTTTAAATTCTATACACAAATAAAATTGTCTTGACGGATCATGGCGATTGCGGTGAAGTTTAATCTGGCCATGACTCTCAATCCTGATTAATTATACCACAGCCGGGAAGAAGAAATGCGCACATCAAGACTCGTTCTGGGCACACTGCTGGCAATTTTTGCCAGCACGCTTCAACCTGCATGGACGCAAGAGCTGTCCAAGCTTTTCATCAGTGCGCCCGGTCCGCGCAATCTCTCCTACCTGCCCATTGACCTGATCCCGGAGATCGGCGCGGATCGCGACGAAGGGGTGGATCTCGAGATCATCCATGTGGGCGGTGGGGGCGTGGCGCTCAAAAACCTCGCACAACGCAATGTCGATTTCGCCGTGGCCGGCGTGCCGGCGGCCATGTCGCAGCGTGCCAACGGCGGCGATGTGGTGGTGGTGGCCCCGGTCGATGACGCACCGCTCTTCGTGCTGATGGTCCGCTCGGAGCTGACCGGCCAGGTGAAACGGATCGCCGATCTCAAGGGCAAGGTGCTCGGGGTCAACACCAGCACCAAAAGCAGCAAAACCACCTCCCAGCAGTTGCTGGAGCTGTTGTTGCGCTCCGATGGCGTATCGCCCGATGCGGTGCGCATCGTACCGGCGGGCCAAAGCTGGGTGGAACAATCCTCACTGATCAAATCGGCCACCGCCGATGCGGTGATGGGCGACGAACCGTTCGCCTCGCGGCTGCTGATCGAAGGCCAGGTCTTCTTCCTGGCCAATCTCGCCGAACCGGCCAGCGTTGCCGGATTGAAAGAGGCCAATTTCCTGCACGCCGCCCTGGAAACCCGCTCGGACGTCATCGCCGAAGAGCCAGAAAAAGTGGCCAAAATGGTCCGCATGCTGAAAAAGAGCCTGGCCTGGATCACCTCCCATCCCCCCGACGAGGTATTGGAAAAACTCAAGATCCGTGACCCGGAGGAGCGTGATGCCCTTAAGCTGGCCCTGGAAAAATATCCGCACGCCTTCAAGGCCGACGGACGCTTCTCCACGGCGCAGCTCGCCAGTACCGAAGCCTTTTTCAAACGCGGCGTGGAGGGTGATACCAAGGCCGCCTCCCTGACCATTGAATCGATGGTCAACGATCACTGGGCCGGCAGGGCGCCGTGAAAGGCTCCATCGGACGCCAGGCCGCATGGCGGCTGATCGTCAGTCTCGGACTGTTCGTAGGCGTGATCGCGCTCCTCACGTTCATACTCTATCAGCGTACCCTGACCAATGCCGCCGAGGAGCGCGCATCAAACTTGGAACAGTTCTATCGTGCCCGCCTGTTTCAAGTCGAACGGGAGTGGGAGATCCAGACCCAGGATTTCCGCACGCGACTGGAGATGACCCGCCTGTTGGAAAATTCGCCAACACCCTCCGACAAGATCCGCGATGCCTTGAACGCCTTCATCACGGTGCAGAGCGGTGAGAGACGTTTCGAGTACTTGGTCATCATAAACCGCCAGAAAGAGATCCTGTTTGATTTCGGCCAGATGGAGCCCTCCGGCAACCCCCTGCCCGCCGAGTCGGAGAACGGATACGTCACCGATCAGGACAGCGGCATCCTCCATCGCGTGCTGCAGGTTCCGATCTGGCTGGGCGAGCATCACCAGACCGGGCGGCTGGCACTCTTTTTCCGCATGGACAACGCCCTGCTGTATCAGATCGGCGCCCCGGGGTTGACCCTGGGCGTGATCCACCACGGTCAGGCCGTGGCCAGCTCGGCGGGCAACCACGATCTGGAGCGGCTCAGACGTGGCGAGAGCCTGGAACGCGCCGAGCTGCGGCGTCTTCCCTGGTCAGGAAATGTCAACGACCCGGTGCATCTGGTGATCGAGTCGCCGGTCAAACCGCTTTTCTCCAATCTCGAATTGACTTTGGGGATGAGTTTCATCCCGGTGTTCGACGGTCTGATCCTCTGGTTCACCCTTGGCTTCTGGCTACTGCACCAGACCGGGCGCATCACCTTCTTGAAGGATGCCCTGGGTGTCTTCACCACCAAAAGCCATGTGAGCCCGGAGTTGACCGAACAACTCCGGCGTGCCAAGGCGGAACACGACGACGAAATCAGTGCCGTGGCGCTCGCTTTTGAGGAGATGGCCACCACGATCGCCTCGCGCGAACGGGAGCTGCTGGAGAGCACGGAGGATCTCAAAAAGGCCAAACAGGCCGCCGAGGCGGCCAGTCTGGCCAAGAGCGAATTTTTGGCCACCATGAGTCACGAAATCCGCACGCCGATGAACGCCATCATCGGCATGTCGGATCTGCTGTCGGAAACCGAGTTGGATGCGCAGCAGCGCTTTTTCGTCAAGGTGTTTCAACAGGCGAGCAACACCCTGCTCGATCTGATCAACGACATCCTGGATCTCTCCAAAGTCGAGGCCGGCCAGTTCACGCTCGACCGGACCCCCTTCGACCTGCCGGATCTGGTCGAGGGGGTGATGCTGATTTTTGGCACCCGGGCGCGCGAAAAGGAGGTCGAACTGGAGTGGGTGGTGGCCCCGGACGTACCGGAGCATCTGCTGGGCGATCCCAAGCGGTTGCGGCAGATTCTGGTCAATCTGGTCGGCAATGCGGTGAAATTCACCCCCAGCGGACGCATTCTGATGGCGGTCACCACGCAAGGGGCGCAGACCGATCGGGTCTGCCTGCGCTTTTCGGTTGCAGATACCGGCATCGGCATCGACACCCAGATACTCTCGCAGCTCTTTGAACCCTTTACCCAGGGGGACTCTTCGGTGACCCGCCGCTTCGGCGGCACCGGCCTTGGGCTGACCATCTGCAATCGACTGGTCCGCCTGATGGGGGGCGAACTGCGCGTCTCCAGCCAGCTGCATCAAGGCAGCACCTTCACCTTCACGGTTGTTCTGGAACGCTACGCGCAGCCCCTGCCAGCGACCCCCTCAGACGGACTCGCGCCGTTGGCCGGCATGCGCATCCTGCTGATGGACGACAACCGCACCAATATCCGCATCTACCGCGAGATTCTCGAACACGCCGGCTGTGAGGTCGATGTCACCGCACGGGTTGAGGAGGTTGCCGAGCGGATCGTGGAACGGATCGGCACCCCGCAATCCTATCAGCTGCTCCTGCTCGATTACCATCTGCCCGAGGCCAATGGTCTGCAACTGATCCGCCAGCTGCGTGCCCTTAAAGAGACCGCTGACCTGCCGATCGTGCTTCTGACCTCGGATGATTGCGCCAAGGTCTGCGATCAGGCCCGGGCGCTCGATGTACGGCTGTTGGTCAAGCCGGTACAGCGCAAGATGTTGCTGACCACACTGCAAACCGTCATGGGATCCGTCGTCGCGACGCCGCCAGTCATGCCCCCCACTCCAGAGCCACGCCCGGTGCGCGGTTTATCGATTCTTCTGGCCGAGGACGCCTCGGACAACGTGATCCTCATCGAGGCGTTTCTCCAGAACACCCCCCATCGGCTCAGCGTGGTGGGCAACGGTGCCGAGGCGCTGCGTCTGGTTCAGGAGCAGCCGTTCGATGTGATCTTCATGGATATGCAAATGCCGGTTCTCGATGGCTACGAGGCCACGCGCCGCATCCGTGCCTGGGAACGCGACACGCCGGCGGCACAGCGCCACTGGATCATCGCCATGACCGCTCATGCGTTGGAGAATGACGATCAACGTTGTCTGGAGGCCGGGTGCGATGCCTATCTCTCCAAGCCGCTGCGCAAGTCGGTGGTGATCGAGAGTCTGGAGGCGTTCGGAAGGCGGACGGAATGAGAAGATTTTATCAAACCGCACCCGGCTTGGAATCTGTGGTTTCTACTGGAGGTAGTTGCAAAACCTATCAAAAAGTTTTTAATGCGAGTTATTTTTATTTAAAATCGCATGCGAATCAAATAGATAGTAAGGCAATGGAAACCAGAAAAAAACAATAAGTTGGTTTTTGCAACTACCTCACTGGTAAAAAAAAGAGCGGGTCTGGGAGATTCCTCTCCCAGGGTTTTGCCTTTGACTTTGATTTTGACTTTAGCGCGCTCTTCAAAAGAAGCATTTTTCGCGATTTTTGCGAAAAATGCGCCGCGCGCCGCCTTCGCGGGAGTCGTTTCCGATTTTTGGAAACGACTCCCGCATCTTGCACGCAGCCTTGAAAAAATGATGTTTCTTTATTAAAAATGGTTGCGATAAAAAACTAAAAGAATCATTGGCACACGACTGATTCTGGCGATGCTTTTTTATGAGACGTTTTGCAAACAGCGCAAAACGTCTCATAAAAAACCAAGGCTGCGCGCGGCGCATTTTTCGCAAAAGGCGCGAAAAATGCTTCTTTTGATGAGCGCGCTAAAGTCAAAGTCAAAACCAAAGTCAAAGTCAAAACCCTGGGAGAGGAATCTCCCAGACCCGCTCTTTTTTTTCACCAGTTAAACCGCACCTGCTTTGGGATGCGTAGTTTTTTGCAAGGCTGCGTGCAAGATGTGAGCGTCGTTTCCAAAAAGCGGAAACGACGCTCACGAAGGCCGCGCGCGGCGCATTTTTCGCA
>JAMOBI010000159.1:0-6506 GCA_039908105.1 Magnetococcus sp. YQC-9 | reverse complement strand
CGCGCAGCGCATTTTTCGCAAAAGGCGCGAAAAATGCTTCTTTTGAAGAGCGCGCTAAAGTCAAAAACAAAGTCCCAAGGGCTTTGCCCTTGGATCCCACCAGGGGGATAATCCCCCTGAACCCCTATTAATGGAACTACGCATCCCGTGATGGTTGCGGTTTAGATTAACGTAAGGCGCCACCAAAAAATCTTGCGTGCATGAATTCCAATCGGTTCACGCAACGCTCGACCACTCGGCAACCGTCCATGCCGGTTCCCATGACCCACAGGTGACCAATTGAACTCTGACGATACTGCCGAACCGGATGGCGCCGCCCCCCCTCAAGCCGATCGAATGGTCGATGCGCGGCGCCTGCTCTGTCCAATGCCGATCTTGAAGGCCGAAGCCGCGATGCGCGAATTGCAGGTCGGGCAACTTCTGGAGGTGCGCGCCACGGATCCGGGGTTGCGCAACGATCTGCCGGCCTGGTGTCGCTCCCAGGGGCACCGATTCTTAAAAATCCTGCAACAGGGGCGCGAGTTGACCGGGTGGGTGGTCAAGGGAGAGGGGTGAATCGCTCGGTGTGAGCCGATTATTGGAAAAGGGTGACGAAGGTGGCGATGCCTGTTCCCTCAGTAAAAAGCAGCTTGCGGCGTAACCATTCAGAACCCCACGGTTGCAGGGGGCCGGGAACCTTTGGTCCCCTGCAACCATAAAAAACCTTCAATCGCTACCCCCATCACTCCTTGGCCAGCTTCGGTGAATAAATCACCGCGCGGTTGCGACCGGTGTGTTTGGCTTCATAAAGGGCCAAATCGGCACATTTGATCACCTCCCAGATATCCTCGCCATCGGTCGGGAACCCGGCCACACCGATCGAAATGGTCTTGCGCATGATGCCGCTCGAAACCGGGATCTTCAACGCCGCCACGGCCAAGCGCAGTTTTTCGGCCATACGCTCGCCCGAGTACTCATCGCCTTCCTGCAGGATCACCAGGAACTCCTCGCCGCCATAGCGGATCACCATGTCCGAGGTGCGCACCTGGGCCGCAAGCGCTTTGGAGACCACTCTGAGCACCGTATCGCCGACATCGTGCCCAAAGACATCGTTGACCTCCTTGAAGTGGTCGATATCCATCAGCATCACGGAGAGGCGGTTCTTCTTGCGCTTGGCCGTGGCTTCCAGGGTGCCGATGTACTCCTCAAGGAAGCGACGGTTGTGCAGGCCGGTGAGCGCATCCCGCAAGGCCGACTCGCGCAGGGTATCGAGCAGCCGCTTGGCTTCGACGGTCGGAGCCGACTCACGCAGATAGGCCTGGATAAAGGGCTGCAACCGTTGATAAAAGCGGCCATGGGTACGCTCGGTGACGATCTGCACCACGTTGCCGACCGTTCCGGAATGGAAGACCGGCAGACAGATGTGTCCAAGATTCGGTTTGTCGTGAGTATACTTGAAGTGGCTGCAAATCATCGGATGCTCGATCGAATCGATGACGTGCCCGGTGCGGTGCGCCCGGCAAGACTCGGCCTGGAAGAGGATCTCCGGGTTGCACCAGCGGCAGGTGGAGTCGTTTTCGCCGTCCACGATCACCGGTTTCATGTGGTTCATGCCGGGGTTTGAGACCTCATAGATCGTGCCGGTACGGATGCCGAACTGCTCGCGCAAGACCATACCGATGCGGAAATAGACCTCGGCTTTGGTGCGATCCTCTTCCACCGCCTGTTTGAACTGGGCGATCTCCAACAAGGTTTCCACCATCTCCGTGGTGGTGGTGATCAGATTGGTGTTCCCTTCGGTCTCGTAGCGCAACAACTGCGAAACGTCGTGGGTGATGGCGCTCAAATTGTTGTGGAGATGGGCCATCAATTGGTTCAAATCGCGGGAGATATCGCCCATTTCATCCTGACCGGTGTACTGGATCCGTCCGGCGAAGTCGCCATCCTTGGCCTTGGCCACCACCCGTTGCACCTCTTCGGCGGTGGCCACCACCGGGGTCATCTGACGACGGAAGAAGATGGTCAAAAAGATTGCGAATACGACGATGATGGCGGTCATGATGCCGATGGTGAGCAGCGCTTTCTGTTGCAGCTGCGCCATGGAGATCTGTATGGTGATCGCTCCGAGCACCGCCCCGTTGGAGGTGTTGTGACATTGCAGACAGTTGGGTTCGCCGGTCTGGTTGGCGATGAAGGGGATGGTTCCGCGAAAGATCGGTTTGAATTCGGTCTCGATCATACCGAAATAGGGCTTGCCGTTCTCCATAACGATCTTTTCGATCGGATCAACGCTCTGTTCGCCATCGAGTCCCTCGCCGAACTGGCGGATCACCTCCGGAGAGCGTATCACACGGGCCACGAGCAACCCTTCAACCTCAGCGAGGCGCTTGAGAAATGATTTGCGGTGATCGATCACACCGTTGATCATCGCTTCGGTAAGGCTGACGCGCACCACTTCGGCGACGGCGAGCACATGGTCGCGTGCGGTGGAGATGGAGAATTGTCGAAAGGAGACAAGACTGATGGCAACGATCAGAATGGCCAGGGTTCCGGAAAGGAACATGGCCAGCAGGGAGGTTTTATGTTGCAGCTTCATGAGTGTCCCCGAGGTGCGCGAATAGGGTCTATACCTAAACGAGAGTTTAGCGTATTACCGGTCAGATTTCAAAAAATGAATCGATCTTAAGCGCATTTTTGGGCTGTTTGCCAACGGGCGAGTCGTTGTGCTGCCTGATCCGCGTGCAGTCGTTCGACCAGACGCCCATCGACGAGGCAAACCTCCTCCCCTCGGCAACGCGCGGCATTCCAGGCATCCAGGATGCGCCGGGCGGTTTCGGCTTCGGCATCGCTCGGGAGAAACGCCTGATTGGCCGGTTCGATCTGGGCGGGATGGATGACGGTTTTGCCATCGAAACCCAGGCGCGCGCCATCGTGACACTCGGCCAGAAACCCCTCCGGATCGCGAATATCGAGAAAAACGCCGTCCAGGATGAGCCGGCCTGCGGCACGCGCGGCCAGAAGCGTCTGTTGCAGCACATGCCGCAAGCCGATGCGCTCCCGATCCCCCGGAATGTTCAGCGCCCGGCCAAGATCAGATGTGCCCATCACCAGGGTCGACACCTTGGGATGGCTGGCGATGACATACGCCTGGAGCACCCCCAAGGGCGATTCAATCATCGGCCATAGATCACACAGAGTGTCAGGTGCACGTTGTTGAATCAGAACAGCGGGGGCATCGAGCGCCTCGATCGATTCCACCTTGGAGATGGCGATGGCGTCCGGAGCACCGGGAAGTACGGTTGCCAGGTCGTCGCGCCACAGATCGGTATGGATACCGTTGATGCGCACCACCCTCAATCCCGGATAACGGCCACGGGTTGCCAGGAGGGCGTCAAGAACGTGCTGACGTGCTGCGACCTTGGCTTCCGGGGCCACCGAGTCCTCCAGGTCCAGGATCAAGGCGTCGGCAGGCAGGGATGGAGCCTTGGCCAATACTTTCGGATTGGATCCTGGAACATACAGTACGGATCGCAGCAGAGGGGAGCCGTGATGGGTAGTCATTGACGCGCACCGTTCCAAAGGGCCATAGTAGACTTTTTTAGGGTTTGTTTTTACCAGAGAATCGCCTGCTCATGCCACGAAAAATCCGCGAAAAACATCTTTCTCTACAGCAAATCGCCCGGATGCGTGCTGCGCGTCGTTCACGTCTCCCAGGCGTTTTGGAGGCACTGGCGGATGAGGAACTCGGAGTCGCCGAGGAAGGGCTGGTGGTTGCCCATTTCGGGCTGAACGTCGAAGTGGAGTCCGACTCCGGCGAGCGGTTCCGTTGTGCGGTACGCGAGGCGTTGATCGATGAACCGGTATGTGGTGATCGGGTGATCTGGCGACGACTCGGCGACCAGCAAGGGGTAATCGTCGCCGTACATGAGCGCTCTTCCGTCTTGCAGCGTCCTGGTCCCTATCAAAGAGTTCTGACCGTGGCGGCCAATGTCGAGCGAATCGTTGTGGTGAGTGCTGTCGGCACGCTCAACAGCGGCCTGCTGGATCGCTATCTGGTCGCCGCGCAAAAGGCCGGGATCGAGCCCTTGGTGGTGGTCAACAAGATCGACCAGGTAGAGGATTTCACGGCACTCGATGCAGCGATGACCCCCTATCGGCGCATGGGATACGGGCTTTTCCGGGTCTCGGCGCTCCTCGAGCAGGGAATGGATGCGCTTGAGGCGGCATTAAGCGGCAAGACCGCGATTTTCGTTGGAGAATCGGGCGTTGGAAAGTCATCCTTGATCAACCGGTTGGTTCCCGGAGAGTGTCTGAAAACCGCCGAGGTGCATGCAGCAACCGGTTTTGGGCGTCATGCCACGACCACTGCGCGGCTTTACCGTCTGGTTCAAGGTGGGGTGTTGATCGATTCGCCCGGGGTGCGCGAGTTCGGGCTGCACGGTGTGGTGCGGGAGGAGATTCCGGGGTTGTTTCGGGATATGGCGCCGCGCCTCGGATGAACCGGATTGCGCATTGCGTGCGGCGGTCGAGGCCGGGGAGGTGGCTGCCACACGGCTTGAGAGTCTGTTGCGCATCATGGAGTCGGTGCCGGCGCGCAATCCTTATTTTTGAGAAAGCAAAACCGCACCCAGCTTGAGAATGGATGGTTTTACTGGTGAAAAAAAAGAGAGGGTCTGGGAGATTCCTCTCCCAGGGTTTTGACTTTGACTTTAGCGCGTTCTTCAAAAGAAAAGTTTTTCGCGACTTTTGCGAAAAACGCGCCGCGCACCACGAGCGTCGTTTCCGCCTTTTGGAAACGACGCTCACATCTTGCCAAACCAAGCTGATTTGGCTGGTTGCAATGGGCTGGCACGCCAGCCACTAAATCTTGAAAGCCTCTGTCACGCAGCTTTCTTCTTGGGCCAAGGCTTGCGGGATTGTTTTGCAAAAGGCGCAAAACAATCCCGCAAGCCTTGGTTGCGCGCGGCGCATTTTTCGCAAAAAGCGCGAAAAATGCTTCTTTTGAAGAGCGCGCTAAAATCAAGAACAAAGTCAAAGTCAAAAACAAAACCCTGGGAGAGGAATCTCCCAGACCCTCTCTTTTTTTTCACCAATAAAACCACACATTCCAAGCCGGGTGCGGTTTAATACAACCATTCCCCCCCAATTCCACCCACCAAAAAGGCGCATCCGTTTGGATGCGCCTTTTTGGATTTTACTACTTAAAATCGTGCAACAGATCTTACGAGATCTGCACCACGATGTCATGCAACACATCCGCAGCCTCGGCCATCCGGTCCGCCGTGTTGGACAGATGACGATACAGCTCGCGACGCTTGAAGATCTCGATCACGTGCGTCAGAGCCTCCGAATGGGCGCGCGGCTCGTTGTTGTCCAAAGCACGCAGATGGGCATCGACCTGGAACAGATCGGCGATGGCGCGACGATAAGCCTTCTCGGTGTTGCGCTCGGCCTTGCGAACCGCCTCGGCATCCTGATCGGCCAGGGCCGGGGTGACACCCAGCTTCTGGAAACCACGCTTCAAGGCATCGACACCCTCGCGCATCATCTGCACCATCTCGCGGGTGTGCTCGTCCGGCTTCAGACCCAAACCTTCCATCTCGCGGATCGTGGTCTTGGCATAGTTGATGATCATGTCGATGGAGGTGACGGCGCGATAGATATCCTCACGGTCCATCGGGGTGGCGAAGGCCTGGTTGAGGACCGTCATGTTGCGCTCTTTGATCTCGTCACCGCGCTTCTCAAGTTCGCGAACCAGCAGGGCTTTATCCTCGGTACCGGTTTCCATGAACTCGGACAAAGCGTCCATGGTCTGGGCGCAGACATCGCACTGGTCATTGATCATGCCGTAGAAGTCCGGCACGCGCGGGAAGACATTGGCCAAGATCTTGGAAGCCAGGGAATTGGAGCTGCCACTCATGTTCGTTTCTCCTTCTCTTAAAGCATGCGGGCCACCTTTGGCCCGGATGTTGATTTATGGAATACTAAACCATTCACTCGGGAAGCAACTTTTTAGATCGCGTGCTGACGATCTCCTTGGCTTTGGCCCAGCGAACCGCCTTGGGACGCTCGGAGGCACCGATACCCATGATGGCGGAACTCACCACGTGGGTGGTGGAGACCGGGGCGCCCATGACCGCGGCGGAGAGGATCAGGGTGGCGGAGGTGAGTTGGGTGCTCATAGCATGCAGGGGACGCACCTTGTAGATGCCGAAGCCCACCGTGCGCACGATACGCCAACCACCGGAGAGAATGCCCAGAGTGATAACCAAAGCGCAGGCGTAGATCACCCAGGTCGGCACCACGAACTTCTCGATAAAACCGCCCAGCACCAGGATCATGGTGATGATACCCATGCTCTTCTGGGCGTCGTTGGAGCCATGGGAGAAGGCCAGCCCGGCGGCGGTGACGAACTGGGCCTGACGCAGCGGCTTGTTGACCGCAGGCGTGGCCTTGCGCAGCAAGCCTCGGATTAAACGACTGATGGCGAAGCCGACCCAGAATCCAAGGATCGGGGAGAGGATCAG
>JAMOBI010000158.1:0-4707 GCA_039908105.1 Magnetococcus sp. YQC-9 | reverse complement strand
AAATGCTTCTTTTAAAGAGCGCGCTAAAGTCAAAGTCAAAACCCTGGGAGATGAATCTCCCAGACCCTCTCTTTTTTTTCACTAATAAAAACTACACATTCCAAGCTGGCTGCGGTTAGGTTAACGTAAAACACTACCGAATCTCCCAGCCCCTCTCTTTTTTTTCACCAGTGAAACCACACAGTGTCAAACCGGGTGCGGTTTATAATCAATACCACCAGAGGGGATAACGGCGCGTGGGGGCGAGATTGTTGACGAGCAGGGCGACGGCCAGCATCAGCAGGGCGCTGGCGAGCACGGGAAGCAGGACGTAAAGGAAGCCGAGGGCATGAATCTGCTCCGAACCGATGACCGCGATCAGGGCGGTAGCCCCGCCGGGCGGGTGGAGCGAACGGGTCAGGTGCATGCCGGCGATGGCCAGGGAGACGGCCAAAGAGGCTGCCAGCCAAACCATGTCGGGCAGGATGCGGGCGATGGCGACCCCGACAAAAGCCGATACCACATGCCCGAGTAGCAAATTACGCGGCTGGGAGAAGGGTGCGGCTGGCGCGCCATAGATCAGCACGGCTGAGGCACCCATGCTCGGGATGAGCAGCAGCAGATCGGACGCCTGGAAGAAGAGCTGGTCCAGTGCCGCGACCAACAGAATCCCGAAAAACGATCCCAGCCAGGACCAGAAGAGCTCCACCAGGGGCACCCGTTGCGGAGCCGGCAGAGTGCCGACCATCTTGGCGCGCAGCTCGACCCACCAATCCGCCAGGAGGCCGAGCCTGGACAGGGAGGGAAGCTGCTCCCGTATTGCCTGATTTTCCATCTCTACCCCCTCTTTCTCGTGAGAATCTCATTGAACAGACGCAACTGTCCCTGGGTGGTGGCCTCCCAGGAGAACCTCTCCGCGTGGCGCCTGGTGGCGAGCGGATCCGCCGGACGGGCCAGCAGTCGACGCACCCCCGCTGCAATGGCCGCCGGCGTGCGCGTCTCGATCAGTTCGCCGGCCTCGGGTGCGGTGACCACCTCGGGGGCGCCCCAAACGTTGGTGGCCGCAACCCGCGTGCCACAGGCCATGGCTTCGAGCAGCACGTTGGCCCACCCCTCGCGATTGGAGGCCAACACCAGGGCATCGGCTGCGGCGTAGTACGCTTTCAGTTCGGCTTGGGGAACCCCTCCCAGGAGTTGGACCCGCCCGTCCACGCCAAGTTCCCGTGCCAGTTGCCGCAACCGCTCTTTCAGCGGTCCATCGCCGATGATCGCCAGCTGTATGCCGGGCAGCTCCGGCAGAGCGCGGATGATCAGGTCATGCCCTTTGCGCTCGATCAGATGGCCGACCGAAACCAGCGTCCAGGATTGCCAACCGAGTCGGGCGCGCACCGCATCCCGCGCCACGGGTTGAAACCGCTCCAGATCCACGCCGTTGCGCAACACCGTGACCTTTTCGTCCGCGATCCCCATTCCGGTCAACACACGCTTCAGGGCGGCGCTCACCGTGATCACTCCGTCAGCCCGTTCGGCGACGCGCCGGATCATCCAGCCGGGCAGACGATGGGCGGGAATCTGGTTAAGATCGCTGCCGCGTGCGGTGATCACCACCGGTTTGCCGAAGTGGCGTCCGAGCAGCCAGGCGGCGATGCCGTCCGGATAGAAGTAATGGGCATCGATCAGATCGAAATCAAAGCCTTGTGCGATCAATCGGTTCAAGGTGGGGGCGGTCCCGAGGGCCAAGAGCAGCGGAGCTGCCGTCATGCCGATCTTGGGCGGCAGAAAATAGCGCGGATGGTGCACCTCGATGCCGTGCAACCTCTCTTGTTCGGGTGCGGCAAGCGCCTGATGGACAAAGGGATTGAGGTGCGGATGGGCGATCGGGAACCAGGGAACGGGTGCCACGACCTGGGATTCGAGCCCGCCGCTTGCGACCAGATGACGCAGCCGCTCCGCGACGAAGATGCCATGTACCGGTTGACCGGCATGGGGGAAGAGGGTGGAGAAGGTCAGAATACGCACGGTTGGCCCACCTGCAAAAATCCCGGGTACTTCACCAGGTTCCCCTCATTCCCGACTGCACTCAACCCTGCTGACGCAATACCTCCGTCGAGTACGAAATCGGGATCACCCGTGCCCAGCCGCCCTGGTACGCGACACTTCGACGCGCAGCGCCTCCAAGATCCGGTCTGGCTGTTCTGCTCGACCCAGACTGAAACGCAACCAATCAATCCGACTGGCCTCCAGATTGACACCACCCCCGCAGAACAGGGCATGCAACTCCGGGCGGGTTTGCAAATACCGATACACCGCATCATTCACATCGCTCGACCGCCCGACAGGATAGGCCAGAAACGGAATCAGTGGAATCCCGGCTTGACTCCAGAAGCTTTCATTCTCCTCAATGGCGCTCGCCACCTCCGGAAACGTCAACCTGCCAAGAATACGGTGACCCAGGGTGTGATTGCCGATCTCCCAACCCGATTCCTGCAGTTCACAAATCTCCTCCACGGTCAAATGGACGCCCAGCCCCTCCCACGTTCCGATCTGTTCGACAAACACCCGTTCCACGGTGGCTTCCATGATCCCAGGAGCATACTGGTTTTTGGTCTGCCCGAAAAGCCTCTCCGGATCCGAACTCCAGGACTCTTTGGGCAAGACTGCTTGCAAGGCCGTGGCCAGCGCCTCGGCATATCCTCTGCCAACGAGCATGGCGGCTGCAACCCGATAAAACAGCTCCCGTTGGCCGGCAAATGCACCATTGACGAACAGCGTTGCCCGAATCCCGAGCCGTTGCAGGATGGGTGCGGCCAGACGACGATTGTTCTGATAGCCATCGTCGAACGTGACCACCAGATACGGTCGATCCGGACCACCCTGTTCCCAAAGTGCAGGCACTCGACTCAAAGGTAAGGGGATCATCCAGCCGAGAAGCGTCTCCAGTTGCCGCTCCAAGGTTTGGAACGTCACCTCACCTTTACGATAGTACTGCTCCCAACTCTGGCGATGCTCGGGGTCCACGACGCTGTGATACGCCAGGATATAAACGCCAGGGGGTGGACGACGCCAACGTTGCATGAGGCGTCCGAGACCGCTCCCTCCGCGCATCCACCAGGGTGCCCGCAACCGCTCAACCGGCACGGCCTCGATTGTCTGTTGCCTCACTGGCCATGATGGGATGGTCTCATTCACCCGAAGTTCACCTGCCCGATACCGCGCACAATCGACCGTTTCTCCACACATCTCTTTGTTTCAAGGCATTTGGAACAACCACCAGGGCAAGAAACAAGAGCGACTCTTTACGAACGCCGAATCATCGACTAACCTTAACCGAACCAATCGGGTTTGTCGATTTTCAAGCGACACCCCCCTGATTTTTTTCACACGCCTTGCACGTTTGCCTTCCGCGTTGTACAAGGCCTGTTTTGTGTCATACCCCACACCCCATGGTATGGATGGCCCAAAAAAACCGCAAAATTGTGACACATCGCTGTTCGGACATGATCCATCGCGCGGTCCATAGGAGTTATCCGGATGTCCCTCCACACCCTGCAATCCGACCATCTCGACGAAGCCTCCCGATTGCTTGAAAAGTTCCGCCAGCCGCGTCCCAAAGAGTTCTGGTTGGAACGATTCCGCTTCTGGTGGGAGCGAAATCCGGCCTATCGGGAAGGGATGACCCGAGGTTGGTTCGTGCGCGATCCAAATGGCACCATGATCGCATTTTATGCCGCCATACCGTTATCTTTTCAAATTCACGGCCAGAAAAGGCTGACCTGGACCGGCAGCACCATGTACGTCGAATCCGCGCATCGCGGTTGGGGCGCATTGTTATTGTTAACGCTCATCAAACAGTGTACAGATACCATTTGCTGGTTGTCCACTCCGGGGCCGCAAAGCGACGGGATGTTCACCGGTCTGAAACTACCGAAAATCCCCTATGCCGCTCAGACAAAACACATTCTCTTCACCGGACCCGGCGGCATGGTCGCGCAATCACTCGCACGTACCAGCGGCATTTTCCCCCATTCCGGAAAGGTACGCCGATTCTTGAGCTGGTTTGACCGACTCACCCTGAATGATGACGAGATTCGTCTGTTCACCCAATGCGACGACTCCTTCGATCGGCTGTGGGATAAAAGCCGTCATCAATACCCAACCACCCGCTGGCGCGATCGGGAAACCCTGCAATGGTTTTGCTTCGGCTGGAACAACTTTGAAAAATTCCTGCTCGGACATGACCCGCACCAGAACGGCCAGTTGCACGGCTATGCCGTGTTTCAGACGCGCAACACGCCCCAAGGTCGTTTTCTGGTATGCGAGGATCTCTGGTTCGACCGGAATTCAACGGCCACTCCGGCCCATCTGTTGACCGGCGCTCTGAAATTGGCCAGCCAGAAATGGCTCGACGGGGTGATCGTTTTCAACTACCCCGGACTCGAATCCTGGCTTAAGCGCTTCGCCTACCAGGAGGTGCAATCCGAATCGCCACCTGGATATTTCAAAGTTCCCAGTGCGCTCGCCCACCTGGAATCCGGAACCGATACACTGTTCATGCTCGGTGAGGGTGACAGCGCTCTTTAAACCGCAATCATCACGGGATGCGTCGTTTTTGGTAGTGTCTTACGTTAACCTAACCGCAACCAGCTTGGAATGTGTAGTTTTTATTAGTGAAAAAAAAGAGAGGGTCTGGGAGATTCATCTCCCAGGGTTTTGACTTTGACTTTAGCG
>JAMOBI010000157.1:0-8480 GCA_039908105.1 Magnetococcus sp. YQC-9 | reverse complement strand
AACGACTCCCGCGAAGGCGGCGCGCGGCGCATTTTTCGCAAAAGGCGCGAAAAATGCTTCTTTTCGAAGAGCGCGCTAAAGTCAAAGGCAAAACCCTGGGAGAGGAATCTCCCAGACCCTCTCTTTTTTTTCACTCATAAAAACTACACATTCCAAGCTGGGTGCGGTTTAATAAAAACTACACATTCCAAGCTGGTTGCGGTTTAACCACCCTCCAACAACCCCACCCCGATCCGAAACTTGGAATGGGCCGCCTCGGTCAATCCATGCCGCTCACGCAATACCCGCGCCAGCTCGATACCGGCCTGACGCCCCCCCACCCCGCACCACTCGATCTCCAGCTCACAAATCCCAACCTCGCGCCCGCCAGCCCGAATCACCCCCCGATCCAGACTCACCTCCAACATCCCACCCTCGGACGACAAAGCCATGACATGCCGCTCAACGAAACACGAACAAAGCTCCTCCAACGGCGCATCCAACCCCAACAGAGCCTCCAGACGCTCCCGCACCGGACCTGCCGCAATCCCATCCACCCGCAAGGGTCGAACGTCACACCCCTCCTGGCACCACTCGGGACGCAGCCAAACCCCATCTTGTAAAACCCCCTCCCCCTTGATCTCCAGCCGCGCCCCCCCGACACCCGCTCGCCACCGCAAAGCCAATCGGCTCTTCAACAACAAGCGGTCCGGATGATCCAGATAAAAATCCCGATAGGAACGATCCTGAAAAAAAGCCCCCTGAGACCGCCGCGTCAGCTCCTCCCGGAGCGCCGCATAACCGGACGGTTCGGGCAACGCCAGACGAATCTCCTCCTCAATCCGGTCACCCCCACGCCCACCGACCGCCACTCCGGCGGAATGTGAGACCAATTCGGCCACTGCCTCAAGAACCGCTCAACTGCGTGCCTGATACCCCTGCGACTGCCACTGCAACATGCCGCCCGAGACGTTCAGCACGGTTTCGCACCCCGCACGCTTGAGCACCACTGCGCCACCGAGCGATCGGGCACCGCTGCGACAGACCACCGCCACGTCGCGACCCTGGGCCAACTGTCGCAACGCCTCGATGCGGCGCGGCAACTCCCCCAACGGCTCGTTGCGCGCACCGGGGATATGACCGGTATTGAACTCCATCGGCGTGCGCACGTCGATCAAAAGCGGCGCGGGTTTGGCTTTCAGCAGGGCGGCCAGCTCATGCACCGAAATCGACCGCACCCCATAAATCCGCGCCATGACCGGATTCTTCAAGGCCATGACCAGGAACAGCAGCGTCAGCAAAACCGCCAGGCCATTCTGTTGCACCCACTCCATGCCTCATCTCCTCCTCTTTGAAAACGCACCGACTCTCAACCGCCGTCGCGATTCCCAATCACTGACTCCTCATCCTCGAACTCCCCGGCCAGCGCTGCCTGGGCCAGTACCACTGCGGCAGCCGCCGAAGCGCCGCCGCGCGCGTCGCAGAAAATGCTGCGTGTCAAGGCCACGAGATCCAACACCTTGCAATCACCCACCCGATAGAACACCTGGTTGGCCTCGCGACGCGAATCGAGGATGTTCTTGTCACGCATGATGGTCAAATGCTGCGATACATTGGATTGCGTCGTCCCCACGGCATCGACCAGCTCCTGCACGCTCAATTCGCGATCCCGCAACGCCACGATCACCTTCAAGCGTAAAGGGTGGGCCAACGCCTTCATGCAGCGAGCCACTTTTTCAATGTTGCCTTCATCAATCTCGCATGCCATGATTTTTATGTTCACTCCCTGAAAAATATCAGATCCTGACCCTTTTCACCCATGAAACCTTTCCAATGTTCATGAGTATCCGCTAAAAATAGGGTCTTTTTTGCATTGCGTCAACATTCATCGCCGAGACAACCGGATGGATTCCACCATGAACGCCGCAACCCCCACCGATGACCTCACGCCTGAGCAGATCCGCAACTGGCTGCAAGCCCATCCGAAATTTTTCGATGACCATCCGGACCTGTTGCCAGCAGCCATCTCTGCCTCGGGCAAAGTATTGAGCCTGGAGGCCGGACAGCTCAACATCCTGCGCCAGAAAAACGAAGAGTTATCGCTCAAGCTCGACGGTATGTTGGAGCGCATCCGCCGCAACGAACGGATCTATGCCACCTTCCACCGCATTCAGATGCGCCTGGTCACCGCCTCCACCCCGCGCGAACTGCTGATGCTCGCGACCCTCGATTCCGAGCAGCTCTTCGACCTCCACCGCGCCACCATGGCCATCTCCGACCGTCAAACCGCGCTCTGGGAACTCTTCGGAGCACTCAAAAGCGATACAGAGCTGGGCGAACGGCTGTTTTTGGTCCAACACAAGCCGTTGACCGATCTCTTGCGTGACGCGCCCCGACCGGTGATCCGCGTGGGACAGGAAGGGATCAACCGCGAACTTTTCTTCGGCCCGGCCTCGTCACAAGTCCGCTCCGAGGCGCTGATCCCGCTCTTTCTCCACCCGGAAAGCGGTCCGGAGGGGCTGATCGGCTCGTTGAACCTGGGAGGTGCCACGCCCAACCGTTTCCTCCCGAGTGATGCCACCGATCTGTTGCGCGATCTGGCCGACATCCTCGGCCTGTGCCTTGCACGGCTGATAACCCCGAAAGCCGCTTAACCCTTGCGATCGGATCATGCCGATCGCCCCTTTGCAACCGTTGATCGAGCCATGCTCACGATCAACCCAGCAAGAAGCGCAACCGATACCAGACACTGCCGAGCCATTCATGCAGCTCCGTGGTGAGTGCGGACATCGCATCCGCATTGGGAATCCACAGCCAAACGGTTGCCGGATCCCGCGAGAAAAGACGATTCGGTCTGGATTTGAACAAAATCGGCGCGGGCGTCACCTGGATCGATGCCCCTGCCGCCTGCTCGAACGCCTGCAACGCACGCGGCATGTCGCGGTTGTGCACCACCAAAAGGATCCGCGTCAACCCCGCCTGCTTGAGGATGGCCGCTGCCTCGATGGCATTTTCGCGCGTGTCGCAGCTCTTCTCATCCAGCCAGGCGACCGGCACGTCAAATTCGTTCTCCAGCACATCGCGCATGATGGCCGCCTCGGAACGAAACTCGCCATAAGGTCGCCCACCGGCCAGAAGCAACGGCAAGCCGGTCAGACGATGCAGACGTGCCGCGTAACGCACCCGTGCCAATCCGCCTGATGACAGGGTATCCTCTCCGTCATACTCCGGAGCTGCGGGCAGACGTCCATAGCCGAACACCACGATCGCCTGAGCATCGGTATGGCGCAGGGCTTCCGAGGTCATCGCCGTCCCGCGATCCGGATGGCGCAGGCCGACAAGCAGGCTCTCCGTGACCGGCAGCATGACCAGCCAGGCCAATACCACCCAAACACCGAGCATCCACTTCGCCCGCTTGATCCGGCTCTCCGGCGCCAGGGTTCGTGGTCGATGCAGCTGCCAGAAGATCAACACCATTCCGGTCAAAAGCACGCCAGGGGGCAATACAAGCTGTTCGATGAACCGGTTGAAGATCGGTGTCATCACGCATTCACGGCGCCGTCTTGCGGGCGTGTGGATGGGCGTTATCGTAGATACGGCTTAAGGATTGCAGATCCAGATGGGCATAACGCTGCGTGGTGGAGAGCGTGGCATGGCCGAGCAACTCCTGGATGGCGCGCAGATCCGCACCAGCCTGCAACAGATGAGTGGCAAACGCATGGCGCAGCGCATGCGGGGTGATCTTCTCCGGCAATCCCAGTCGTCGGCGCAACCCCTGCAACAACCGCTGGATCTGTCGGGGATTCAAACGCCGGTCATCACCGGTTTCATTCACGCCGATAAAAAGTGGATCCCTGGCACCCAGTCCAACCGGGCAGGCCCGATCGCGAGCACTCAAGTAGCGGCGCAGTGCCTGAATCGTGGGGCTGGTCAGGGGGGCGATGCGCTCCTTGTCCCCTTTTCCCAGCACACGTGCCACCCCCTGATTGAAATCAATATCCTGGCGGTTCAGCCCGCACACCTCGCCAACGCGCAGGCCGGAGCCATAAAGCAGCTCCAGGATGGCGCGATCCCGCTCCATGGCCCAGGCTGGCAGCTCGCGGTTGGAGAGGGTCTCATGATCGAGTGGCGCATCGAGCAGCCGGGCCGTCTCCTCTTCGGTGGGCGCGCGCGGCAGGCGGATGCCCGGTTTGGGGGCTGTGATCAGAGCCGCCGGGTTTTGGGTCAGCTCGCCGGTGCTCTCCAGAAAACGGAACCAGGCGCGCACCGAGGCCATACGGCGTTGCAGGGTGGCTTTGGAGCGTCCCTCCTTGCGTTCAGCTGCCAAAAAGGCGCGCAGATCGGTGGGCCGGATCGCGGGCAAGGATGCGGCGCTCAAGGGGGTGTTCGCGTGTTCGCTCCAGAACTCGGCAAAGCGGGCCAGATCCCCCAGATAGGCGGCGGTGGTATGATCGGAATAGCGTCGTTCAGCGACCAGGTGGCGTTGAAACGGCGCAAAGAGCGGATCGGGGGTGGGAATATGCGTGCTGGGCATGGCGACTTCGGATACGGTAGAATCAATCAATGGGATATTTTATAATGCATACGTTAACCTGGCAGGTCGGGATGGAAATGAAATCCACTCATGAACCGTCCAGACATGGTCAGCGAGACCTGCAGCCATAGCTGGTGTTCGGGATTCCCATTTTCCATTTTCGCCCTTGATACGCAGTGTTCGCACGGGCCAGCAAAAATTATTGCTGAACGCCACAAAATTTTTCGGAACTTGCCAGGTATTCCCGCAAGGCATCGTTGATCATGGTCTGATAGCCCGTGCCAACCGCCAGGGCACGGTTGCGAAACTCCATGAGCACATCATCGGACAGACAGATGGTGATTCGGGTTCTGCCGGTTTGAGGCAGGATCGGACCGCGCTTGGCCTTGCTGAAATCAAACCCCTCTTTGGTCTTCATGGCCTACCCCTCATAGAGTTTGCGTTCCCAATTTTCCGTCTTGCACGAGTCGGACACAGCATCCCGGCAGATCAAGCCGAATGGGTGGCCACCCAATTTTTCAGCACATCGTCCACACGGGATTGCCAGCCGTTTCCGGTTGCCCGAAACGCCTCCACCACGTCGCGTGAAAGCCGGATGGTAATCCGCTCCTTGGTCGGGGCCTTTTGCGCACCGCGCACACCCAGTTTGCGCGCCAGAGATGGAGGCAAAGAATCGACTGGGCGAAAATGACGGAGATCTTCAGGCATCAACTCCCGAACCTCTCCTTCTTCATCCGTCAATGGTTTTCTGTTTTCCATGTCTCTTAGCCTCCCTTGCGTTCGCCTTCCGGAAACTGATCACCCGAATGCCGTTATCTGTTTCCACGAAACAGAGCACATGCAGTCGATTCCCGAGATACCCAATCGCCACATGCCTCACCTCCCCGTAATCGTATCGGGTGTCCGTGCAAAACGATGCTGTCGCGAAGTCGAATTTGGCCGCATCCGTGAACGGAATCCCACGCTCACGGATGTTCCGGATGTTCTTGTTCGGATCAAAGGTGATTTCCATGGATCTAATTGTATGTACATCTTTGCAGCGTCGTCAATCGATATCTTGACACCCACCTTCCCCCTGCCGCACCATCACCCCTGGAGCTTGAACCCCTCCACAACAAAAGGCGGCCATCCGCCCCCGACATCCTTGGCGGCTTTTTTGTGCCCGGCATCCCGCCCGTGGTGCAAAATATGCACCCCGTTTTCGTCAGACTCCGGGGGCAACTGGTCTGTCCAGGGCGCGAGCCTAAAACCAGAAGGCCCAACCTATCGTGGGTGTTCTAACCCCCGGAGTCAGGACGTTTAGAACCGTCCGTGCTCCGGCAATCCCAATTGCATCGATAGGAGCAAGAGCATGAACACCCGCACCATCACCCCCGCACGTCTGGACCTCACCGAAGCCATCTGAACTGTCCTGTTCTCCAGCTACAAGACGCATGTCCTGCATTATGGTCAACTCCCCATCCGGACGGCGATCAATGACGAACGGAAGATCTGGTTCAATGCCGAGGACGTTTGCAAGGCCCTCGGACGAACCAAGGTCAGGGAGTCCCTGACCAACCATGTCCATGCCGATGATTGGGCGATTCGGTTTGCAGGGGAAACCGGCAACACCAAAGCCGATTACATCAACGCGGGTGGCCTGCGCTCCCTGGTCCATGCATCCGCCAAGAAGCACGCCAAGCCGTTCTTCGGGTGGTTCTTGCAGAATGTCAGCGTGCCGAGCGACCTGAAAAGCGAGCAGGTGGAGCCGAAAAGGAGGCCAGAAAGATTCACTGCCGAGCAGGGAAACAACGCCTATTACATCCATCAGGCGTTTGCTGCCGTGACCGATCTACTGTCACCCGTCGCGGTCACATCGTCATACCGTCCATCGCTCGATCATGTTGGACATTCGGAATTCTACTCGTTGATGCTGGTCTTGAGCGACCGATTGAAGGAGGTCTTCGAGGATTTGGGCTTGGAGATATAGGCACTGCGGATGGTCATCATCCAGCCCGGCCAGCGGTGTGCCGGGCTGGATGATCACTTGTCGGAAACAATTTGGGTGGCGGGTTGCACCCCGCCCCGGTCCGAGATGAAATGCCCGCGTTTGGAATAGAGCTGCGCCACCGGGCCCCGGCCATCCGGGCAGACAGCCACCGACATCAAGACAGGACCACGAGGCCGGGCCATCGTGACCGGAGGGCCGGGGACCGCTACCCGCTGCATGGGACTGTTGGGCGCGATCTTCACCTTTGCCGTGGAGCGTGGCTTGCGGGAGGATAATCCGGTCCATGGGGTCAAAAAATTCACGGGCCAGAAGCGGGAACGGTTCATGACCGGTGAGGAGTTGACCCGCTTGGGCGAGGCGTTGCAAGAGGCCGAACAGAACGGAACCAACCCCGTGGCCATCGCTGCGCTGCGTCTGCTGCTCTTGACCGGCATGAGGCGCGGGGAGGTGTTGACCCTGCAATGGGCGCATGTGGATATCGAACGCGGCTGCTTGCGATTGCCCGACTCCAAGACCGGAGCCAAGGTGGTGCATCTGGGAGCGGCGGCGCTGGAACTGCTCTCCTGTTTGCCACGCATCCAGGGAAACCCCTTTTGCTTCTCTGGAGCCATCGAGGGGCAACCCCTGGTTGGACTGCCGCGCATCTGGCGCAAGATCCGCGAGCGGGCGGGATTGGATGATGTGCGCATCCACGACACCCGCCACGGCTTTGCGTCGGTGGGGGTGATGGCCGGCATGGGGTTGCCGGTGGTGGGTGCGCTCCTGGGGCACAAGACCCCCAACATGACCGCGCGTTATGCCCACTTGGCCGATGATCCGGTGAAATTTGCCGCCGACCGCATTTCCGGCCACATCGCCGCCGCGCTGAACGGCAACCAGGGCGATGTGGTGCCGCTGGGTTCTTCCAGGATGGCGAAGACGCATTGACATGGACATCGATTACGACGAGCAGGAAGACACCTTGTTTATCCGTTTCAGAGATGCGCCGGTTGAGCGCGATATCTCCTATAGCTGGAATGTCAATGTGGGTATGACCGCCCACGGAATCGGGCAGATCACCATCCTGGATGCCAAGGCGGATGGCCTGTTGCCCGTCAAGATGCTGAGTGAGATCCTGCAACAGACTGTCGTTGGATAATCGGTGCTGCCGTGAACGGCATGCACAAGGCCGAGGTGGTCCCCATCCATCGAGGGTCGAACCGGTGACCCTTTCAGGGAGTCGAACTCCCGATCATCGCACACCATGCAACCGATCCGCCGGCAAGCACATCTTCATTGCAGATGCAACCATTATGGTGATATCTTGACGCCATGGAAAAACGGTCCCCCACCTACGATCTGGACGCCTTCAAAAAGAGCTTCTCCAAGGCATCCCGGTTGAGCGTGACCGGAACCGCGTTGCGCACGGCGGCATTGATCGGTTGCGGGCGGGCCGAAATCGTGGAGACCATCCAGACCATGGAGCGCGGGCAGTTTGTGAAATCCATGACCACGCATGCGGATCATCGAGCATGGCAGGATGTTTATCACGTTCCCCGAGGGTGCAAGGTGGTTTACCTGAAATTTACCGCCGACGTGGTAACGGAATTCCGGTTGCTCTCTTTCAAGGAGCGTGACAATGAATGACGCAACGACATGCCATGCGTGCGGACAAGCCATGATCCGGGGTGTTCGTCAGGTGACGTTGACCTATGAAGGGGAGTCCGCCACGGTGGATCTCCCTGGCTGGTATTGCCCGTGCGGGGAAAGCATCCATTCGGGCAAGGATATGGTGGTGTCGGATCGCGCCTTGAACCAGTTGAAAGCCCGCGTCGAAGGGTTGCTTGATCCTTCCCGCATCCGGGCGATCCGGGAAAAGCTCGGACTCTCCCAACGCAAGGCCAGTCAGATCCTCGGCGGTGGACCGAACGCCTTTCACAAGTACGAACAGGGGGACGTTCTGGCCAGTCGCGCGGTATCCAACCTGCTGCGTCTGCT
>JAMOBI010000005.1:0-51417 GCA_039908105.1 Magnetococcus sp. YQC-9 | reverse complement strand
TCTTCAAAAGAAGCATTTTTCGCGCCTTTTGCGAAAAATGCGCCGCGCGCCGCCTTGGATGCGGGATTGTTTTGCGCCTTTTGCAAAACAATCCCGCGAACATGGCCCAAGAACAAAGCTGCGTGACAGAGGCTTTAAGGGTTGGTGACTGGCGTGCCAGACCATCGCAATCAGTCAAATCAGCTTGGTTGATCCACCAGGTTAACGTAAGGCACCACCCACACCGCCAGATCCAGGAATTTATCATCCTTGGGATCCCGGCATCCGGTGTAATGCGCCGTTATTTTGATTCGCTCAGCTTTTATCAGGCAGGATTCCAAAAACACTCTGAAATTTTCATCCACTTTATTGATAATCTTAGGTCTTGCCATCACATCCCACAACTCGGTCTCGCAGGCATCCGATATCAAAAGACGTGCATGCCTATCCACCCAGCGCACCACATCGGCTGGCAAGGAAGAGTCCTTCAACGCCGCACTCAGGAAGATATTGGTATCGATCACCACCCTCATGCCGAAGCCATGACCGGATAAGAGCGCTCACCTCTGGCCCGATAGACCTCCTCACGCGCCTCTTCGATCAACTCATCCAGCAAATCATCTTCGTGAATTCCGGATGCCACCACCCGCATACGGGTTTCAACCCGGCCTGGAATCTCTTCGTCCCTTGAAGTGATGGCAAGCCAAATCGGGCGATCACTTGAGACCCTGCGTTCAGAAAGCTCCCGCTCGAGCTGCTTCAATGTCCCTGCAATAATCTCCATCGGGGGTTCCACCCCTTCGGAAAGCTCCTCACACGCTGAAGGGATGCCAACCCAGATCGTGCCATCCATGGAAATACAACGCCGCAAAAGCTCTTGCGCGATATGGGACGGTTTGGATTCGATGATTTCCAGGGAAGGGGTATCCATGCTTCGCTCCCTACTCTCAAATTGAAATGACGCTTCAATTTTAGAGAGTGAGCAACCGAAAGACAAGACGATTCCGAGGCGTCCCCCCCTATACGACCCGCCACTCACACCTCGGCGTGGAATTCCCCCCCCATACCCAGGAATCGGGCGCGCTCGACCTTCATGCCGCCTGCACCGAGCATGGCCAGATCGAGCGAATGCAGCGGTACATGCGCCGCGAGCAGGGCTTTGCGCAGTGCGCCAACCTCGCCGCGCAAGGCCACCAGGGAGTTCTCCTCCTGGGCGGCAATCGCCACACGCACCATCCCGGCGCCGTGTTCCAGACGGGCCTGCACCATCCCGAGACGGGTCATGTTCAAGGAGAGCAACACCGACAGCAGCGAACTCTCACCCGCACGTCCATCCTTTCTGCGCCGGTCGCGCTCTTTGCGCCACACCGCTTCGCCGAGCCCGCCGTCGTTCATCCAGAAAAGCCGATACCCCAGCAGCGTCACCCCCTCCTCCGGGGAGGGTGCGACCTGAGGCAGGATGTGCTGCAAGGCGAGCAGATCACCCAAGCGCTGCAAGGCGTTACGCGCGCCGGCCACCTCGGCGGCGATCTCTTCGCGCGTGACCGGCGTTGCGTTTCCGGCAGGAGCGTTCGGCTCGTGGCGCAACTGTTCGGCGGCCTGGCGCACCAGTCGCACCGCATTGGCCACCTCCTGACGACTGCCGGCTTCGAGCACCTGGGTCAATCCGGCCAGATCCCCCTTCATCAGATCGCCCAGGCCGACATTCGGCAGTGCCCGTTGCAACACGCCAGCCAGCGTTTCACGTCCGGCGACCAGCACACCCGAACGTCCGCCGGCCAACAGCGCCGACTCCCCCGCTCCACCGGTCGCCCCGCGCGCCAGGCTGGAGAGTACCAACAATCGTCCAAGGATCTCCGGTCCCCGTGCCAGACTCTGCTCCGCGTTCTGGGCCAGTTGCGCCGCATTGCCCGAATCGCTCGCCACCAGCCGCACGTTCACCTCCGGGGCCAGGCGGGTCACCTCCAGGGTCACCTGTTCCCCCACCTGCAAGGCGTAACCGCCGGAAAAGGAGATCCCGGAGCCGTTGGGAAAACGGATGATCCCCTGGCCGTCGGCACCGACCTGAGAGACACGGCCCGCGAGCATTTGCCCTTCAAACAGATCGGGGATCGAGGGGGAGGAGAAGATCGTACCGGCGAGGCGATTGCTCTCTCCGGGGGGGAGCGGGATATTGGTAAGGATCATCGCGCGACCGTGGGGTATCGGACAAAGGGCCGATCGATCCGTGATTTTACGATTACAGGGGTCCGGGGACCGAAGGTCCCCGGCGGAGGTTTGGAGGTGGAGCCTCCAAGGTTTTTATTTTGACTTTAAGCAAGTTTTTTAACAGTTTATCGACATCCCCACCTCACCCGTCGCGCTCCTCCAACTGACTGCGATGCAACCGCTTGAGCAGACTCACCTCCTCGACCGCCAGACCGGTTTCGCTCACCACCCGATCCTCATCCACCCCGTTGGACAGCAACAAACGGGCCTCACGATAGGCATCCGACATGCTCGCCGGTGCACCGGACTCAGCCATCTTGACGGCATGCCCCATACCCATCCCCAGGCCCGAATTCATGCCCATATTCCCCGGATTGGGCCGGGTCATGAAGTGCAGATCGGCCTGGATCCCCTGGAGATCCTTTTTCAACTGGTCGGGAATGACCCGGATCGCCTCGCCCAGACGCGCTTCCAGAGAGGCGATTTCGCGATGCATGGCATTGATACACTCCGCCGGATCGAACGGCTCGACATCCGGTTCGGACGGGGTAACGCTTCTGGTCTCCTCGCGCAACTTCTGCACTTGCTGAAAGACCATGAAAACGGCCACGTAAAGGACCAGAAAACAGACCACGACAAGAAGATTCCAAATGTTCACGAGACTCGCCCCAATACCCGTTTCATCCGCGCCCGCATGCGCATGGCGGCCTTGCTGTGCAATTGGGAGATGCGCGATTCGGTCAAACCGAGCACCTCCCCGATTTCACTCATGGTCAACTCTTCAAAATAGTACAACGTGACAACCAGTCGTTCCTTTTCCGGCAGCGCCGAAATCGCCTCCGAGAGTGCGAGGCGCAGCTGATGCAGACCAATGCTCTCCACCGGATCGATGATCTCCGGATCGGCGAGCATCTCCAACACGTCCCACTCCTCCTCGTCGAGCGAAGGGCGCAGATCGTCAAAGGAGAGGATGGCGATGCCGCGCACCGCATCGAGATTGCGATAGAATTCGTCAATCGTCAGACCGAGATGGGCGGCGACCTCCTGATCTTCGACCGCCTTGCCGAGCTGACCTTCCAACAGCAGATAGGTCTCCTGGATTTGGGCGGCGGTCTGACGCACGGCACGCGGCACCCAGTCCATGGAGCGCAACTCATCCAGGATGGCACCGCGCACGCGAAATTCGGCATAGGTCTGGAACTTGATGCCGCGATGCGGATCGAATTTCGACACTGCGTCGATCAGGCCAAGAATCCCCACCTGGATCAAGTCGTCGATATCGACCGACTGCGGCAGTTTCATCGAGATGCGGCTGGCCACATACTTGACGATCGGGGCGTACTTGAGGATCACCTCATCGCGACTCAACCCCTCCCAGGTCGCGCCCTGATCGTTATCCGCCGGATCCTTGATGGTTTCGGCTTTCTTGGATGTCACAACGGCTCCCATCGCGCTTACGACTCCGGTTGCATGAGCGTATCCTGAAGCAGGCGGCGCCAGAAGAAGATCATCCGACCCTCCTCCTGACGTTTTTCGCGCCACAAGCGCATCAGGCTGGAGGAGATCTTCTGGAACGACTTGGAGACCGGTGCATCCGGATGGGTGATGGAGACCGGTTT
The DNA here is from genome assembly GCA_039908105.1 of Magnetococcus sp. YQC-9. Classification (GTDB taxonomy): domain Bacteria; phylum Pseudomonadota; class Magnetococcia; order Magnetococcales; family Magnetaquicoccaceae; genus Magnetaquiglobus. The sequence continues at coordinate 47,611 of JAMOBI010000005.1, read as the reverse complement.
CTGCACTCGCACCGAATGGGCCAAGAGCGCGTCCTCGGGAACCCAACCAACATAATTCAACACCACGTTCAAAAACTTGTCCGCCACCTGCGCCAGGGTGCGATAGACATCCTTGGCCTCGGCCTCATCGCGCGCCTGATTGACCAGCAGATCGAAATGAGAGGCGCGATGGTTCAAAAACAGCACCTTCATCAGGGCATAGGCATCGGTGACGCTGGTCGGATCCGGGGTGGCGATCACCATGATCCGCTCCACCGCGAGTACGAAAAAGCGCACGTTCTCGGAAATACCGGCACCGGTATCCACCAGCACCACGTCAAAATCGGCGTTCCAATGGTCGATGTGATCCATCAGGGCCAATTTCTGCTCTTCGGTCAGCGTCGAAAGACCCGCCACACCCGAGGCTGCCGGCAGGATGGTGATCCCCTCCGGACCTTGAATGGCCACCTGGTCGAGGGTCAAACGGTCCTCGATCACATCCTGAATCGTGTATTGCGGGGCCTCGATGCCCAACACCACGTCGATGTTGGCCAAGCCGAGATCCGCATCGATCAAGAGCACCTTGAGTCCCTGGCGGGCGTATTGAATGGCGAGATTGACCGTGATCAGGGTTTTGCCGACACCTCCCTTGCCGCTGGTAATCGCCATGGTGTGCGGCACCTTGCGTTGGGAGAGCTCTTCGTTCACCGGCGGGGCGGCAAGCGGACCCTTGACCAGGGCACCGGCCTTGCGCCGTTCGGCCAACTCCTTCAATGTCGCAACTTGATTGTCCAGATCCTTGATCATGACTCCCCCGCCACACCCTCATCCCGTCATACGGGATCCGCCGGGTCAGCACGGAACGAAAAAAGGTGATTTTGATGGTTCCCAGACATGTTCGCGATTTGTCCGCGACCTGTTCGCAACCCAAGAATAAGCAATTCGCGTTCCAAGCCAACTCGCCGTTTTGTCGAAACGTTACTGCTCCAGATCGCGCTCTTCCAAAAACCAGCGCGCCATGGTCTTTGGCGACATCCAACCAAGATTCTCCGGCACACGTTGCCCATCGGTATACATGGTCAACGGCAATCCGGCGCGCACCGCCACGTTGAGAATGCCGCCATAGGTGACGGTCTCATCGAGCTTGGTGAAGATCAAACCGGTCGGTTTCAACACCGAAAAGCGGCGGAAGATCGCCTGTTGTTCGGTTTCGCGCACATTGGCGGCCATGGTCAAGATCACCTCGCGGTCATCGCCCATGATCGGCAACAATCCCGCCGTGGAGTTGACCTGCCGCCGGTTGTAGGGGCTCGACCCCACGGTATCGACCAGCACGAAATCACAACGGTTCAAGGAGTGCAGCCCGGCCTTGACCTCCGACAAGGTTCGCGCCACCACCAGCCTCACCTGCAACAGCTTGGCATAGGTCTCCAGCTGCGCCACCGCACCGACGCGGAAGGTGTCAAGCGTGATCATGCCCACCGAACGCTGACGGTTGAGAATCAAATCCGCCGCCAATTTGGCGAGCGTGGTGGTCTTGCCCACCCCGGTCGGCCCCACCAGCACGATCACCCGCGACTTGCCATCCAACGGATCGCGGAACTTCAAGGTGCGTGCGAAAGCCACATCCAGACCGCGCTCCTTGCCGCTTTGATCCATCATGGCGATCTTGCGGGCGATCGGCTCCTCGACGCCGTGCATCAGCAGGGTGCCGTAGTGTCGCTTGCCCATCATGTCGAGTCCCGAGGCATCGCCGACGATCGGAAACTCCGGCGGCAGATCCCCCATGGTGGGAACGATCGGCATCGGCATGGCCGGTTCGGAGTCGCGACCCGCCTCACGTCCGCGAGTTGCAGTGCTCATCGCCGCGCCTCTGGGCGCCGGACGCTCTGCCTTGGCCGCCGGACGGGGTGGCGGCGAGGCATCGGCACCCTCCCTGTCGATCGGATCGTCAACCACTGCCGAAAAGCGTCCAGCCTCCGCACGTGCCGCCGTGCCACCCGCCGCCGCCTGCGCTGCCGGACTCGGACAGGCGGTCACCTCGATCATCGTCTTGCCCAGAGCCAGACCACCGGGCCCCTTCTCCCGGATGCTCCGGGTGGAGAGAATCACCGCGTCAGCTCCAAGTTGGTCCTTGACGATCTGGAGCGCCTCGCGCATGTCGCGCGCCTGGAATTTGGAAATATTCATGATACGGTCGGATCCTTGACTGGTCCAAAAAGTTCATCCCCTCACGAAAGCGTCACCGTGCCCAGTGAGTGAACCGGAATATTCGTGGGAATCTCGTTTTGCGACAGCACCGCCAAATGCGGCAGGGTCGCCTCCGCCGCCTGCTTGAAGAAGGGGCGGGCGCGGGCGCCGGTGATGATCACCGGTTGCTGCACATGCGCGGCGATGCGATCCACCGATTCGCGGATGCGCACCATCAAAAGGCCCGCAGCACGCGGCGCCAACGACAGATAGGAGCCGTACTCGCCATCGACGATCGCCTCGTTGACGAGATTTTCCGCATCCGCACCCAGGATCAGCGCGGAGAGACGTCCCTCGTCGTCCAGATAGCGGGTCACCAGCGAGCGGGCCAGAGCCTGACGGGAGAGTTCCACCAGCTGCGCCGGCTGTTTGACCACGCGGGCATAGTCGGAGATGGTCTCCAAGATGGTGCTCATGTCGCGAACCGATACCCGTTCGCGCAGCAATCCCTGCAACACCTTCTGCAACGTACCCAGGGTGATGATGTGCGGGATCAACTCCTCGACCAGTTTCGGCTGGCTCTTGGCGGTCAGATCGAGCAGGTTCTGCACCTCCTGGCGATTGAGCATCTCGTGGGCGTGGGTGTGCACCAGCTCGGTGATGTGGGTGGCCAACACCGTGGAGGGATCAACCACCGTATAGCCCATCATTTCGGCCCGTTCGCGATCGTTGCCGGAGATCCACAAGGCGGGCAGGCCGAAAGCCGGTTCCACGGTCGGCATCCCCTCGATCCGCCCCGAAACCGCACCACCCTCCATGGCCAGGTACTGCGACGGCTTGAGTTCCCCGCGTCCCACCTCGACCCCGCGAATCATGAAGGCGTATTCACCGGGCCGGAATTGCAGGTTGTCCTTGATGTGGATCGGCGGCACGACAAAGCCCATGTCCGAGGCGAACTGCTTGCGAATCGAACGGATCTTCTCCAAAAGCGTCCCCTGCTGGCTCTCATCCACCAGCGAAATCAGGCCGTAACCGACATCCAGACGCAACAGATCCAAAGCGAGGAAATTTTCGATCGGCTCCTCGGTCAAAGCTTCGCTCTGGGCGCGCATGGTCTCCGAGCGGGCCTGGACCAACTCGGCCTTCTCCAACCGCTTGAAGAGCAGATAGGCCCAACCACCCAGCAAGATCGCCAGGATCGAAAAGGGAACGGTCGGCATGCCGGGCAGTATGGCGAACAGGCCGAGCACTCCGGCACTGAGCAGGATCACGCGCGGTTGCGCGGTGATCTGACCACCGACCTGATCGCCAAGATTCTCGTCCGAAGAGGCGCGGGTGACCAGGAAACCGGCGGCAGTCGAGATGACCAAGGCCGGGATCTGCGCCACCAGACCGTCACCGACCGTCAGGATGGTGTAGATGTTGGCCGAGTCGGCAGCCGAAAGATTGTGCTGACCAACGCCGATGATGAAGCCGCCGATGATGTTGATGAAGACGATGATGATGCCGGCCACGGCATCGCCGCGCACGAACTTCGAGGCACCGTCCATGGCTCCGAAGAATTCCGACTCCTGTTCGATTTCGCGACGCCGGGTCTTGGCCTCGGATTCAGAGATCAGGCCGGAGTTCAAATCCGCATCAATGGCCATCTGCTTGCCGGGCATCTTGTCCAAAGTGAAGCGGGCCGCCACCTCGGCGATGCGCCCGGCACCCTTGGTAATGACCACGAAGTTGATGATCACCAGAATCGCGAAGATGATCATACCCACCACCGGATTGCCTCCGACCACGAACTGGCCAAAGGAGCGGATCACCTCACCAGCGGCCCCCTCCCCTTCGGCGCCGTGCAAAAGAATCAGTCGGGTGGTGGCGATGTTGAGCGCCAACCGGAACAGGGTGGTGATGAGCAACACACTGGGAAACGAGGAGAAATCCAGCGGACGGTGCACGTAGACGGTCGTCAGAAGGATGACGATACCCAGGGAAATATTGACGGACAAGAAGACATCCAACAACCAGGATGGAATCGGAATGATCATGATTCCCAGCACCGAAATGATGCCAGCTGCCATGATGATATCATTCAACCCTTTGAACCGTTTCAAGAATTGTGTCATGCTTTCTGCTCCCACAAGTCCGCGTCGACCCGTCCAGATCCGCTCCGGGAGAGTCCTTGGCAACTTAAAAGCAAATTTCATGCCCAAGAATCAGGCACTTTACTAAAAAAAAGGTTTCCCTGCTTGCGCTTGACAAACCTGGATCACACCCTTCCCTTCGCGCGCGTTATGAACGTAGAATAAGCGAAGCGCAACATCCGGACCCCTCCTGTCCGAATCCGAAAAATTTTCACCCAACCGCTTATGCCATTCCGAATCCAAGGAACCGATGACCACCTCCGAAGCAACCAAGCCCCGTTCCGTCGGGATCGTACAAACCCGGTACGTCGATCTGTTCACCGATGGCGCCTCCGCTCTGCCGATGGACTGCGGTGCAACGCTTGCGCCAGTTCGCGTGGCCTTTGAGACCTACGGTACCTTGAATGCGGAGAAAAACAACGCGATCCTGATCTGCCACGCCCTCTCCGGCAACGCCCATGCCGCCGGACGACACAGCGAGACGGATCGCAAATCCGGCTGGTGGGACAACTTCATCGGTCCCGGGAAACCGTTCGATACCGAGCGGTTCTTCGTGATCTGTAGCAACAACTTAGGGGGGTGCGACGGCACCACCGGACCTTCGAGCCTGAATCCGGCCACCGGCAACCCCTTCGGACTGCGTTTCCCGATGCTCACCATCGGCGATATGGCCCGGCTGCAAAAGGCGCTCATCGATCACCTCGGCATCCGGCAACTGCTCGCCGTGGCCGGCGGATCGATGGGCGGCATGATCGCCCTGCAATGGGCGCTCGACCATCCCGATTCCATGCGCGCCTGCGTGATCATCGCCTCCACCCCGCGACTCTCGGCGCAGAACATCGCCTTCAACGCCGTGGCGCGGCAGGCGATCATGGTGGATCCCAACTTCAACGGTGGCGACTACTACGGCGACGACGTGCCCCGTCCGGTCAACGGTCTGGCGCTGGCCCGCATGGTGGCTCACATCACCTATCTGTCGGAAAAGGGATTGCACGAAAAATTCGGTCGCCAGCTGCAAGACCGGCGCGAACTCTCCTTCGGCTTCGAGCGGGATTTCGCGGTGGAGAGCTATCTGCACTATCAGGGGTCGTCGTTCGTCAAAAAGTTCGACGCCAACACCTACCTCTACATCACCAAGGCCATGGACTACTTCGATCCCTTTCCGGATCCGGAAACCACGGCCAAACAGCTGCACAAGGTGGCGGCGCGCATGCTGGTGATCAGCTTCGATACCGACTGGCGTTTCGACACCTCGCGCTCCAAAGAACTCGTCAAGATGCTTAACTGGCATCAAAAAAACGTCACATTCGAGCAGTTCCGTTCGATCCACGGCCACGACGCCTTTCTGCTCGACGATCCGCTCTACATGGAATCCTTGACTTCGTTTTTAAAAAGAGTGCTCATGGAATCCCGACACCCGTCAAAGCAGGGCCGTTGATCCTTTGCATTCTTGATTAGGAGGCAAAAACCGTGGGGCGCACCAGCGACGCCAGAGAACGACTGATCCAGAGCGGCATGGAACTCCTGCACGCCGGCGGTTACACCCGTGCCGGAGTCCAGGAGATCTGCGATCGCGCCGGGGTGCAGAAAGGGAGCTTCTACCACTTCTTCGCCTCCAAGAGCGCTTTGGGACTGACGGTGGTGGAACGGTTCCAGAGCGAGGCCAATCAACTGCTGGATCAGGCCCTGGCCCCGGATCTCCCCCCTCGCGGACGCATCGAACGGCTGTTTGCGATGGCAGCCACGGTACAGGAGCGCTTTCGGGAAGAGACCGGCACGGTCAAGGGGTGTCCATTCGGCAATCTGGCGCTCGAGATGAGCACCCAGGATGAGGCGTTCCGACTGCTGTTGATGCGCGTGCTGCGCGAGACCATCGGACGGCTGGAAGAGACCCTGGCGGACGCCGTGAACGCTCCGCAAGAGGCCAAACCACTGGCCGAGGCCCTTTTTTCACTGCTTGAGGGGGCGATTCTGTTGGCAAAAGCGGAAAACGAGCCGGCGGTGATCCGGCGTATGGGGCCGATTGCCGGGCGTTTGGTGCAAAACATGTAAACCTCTGCATGATGGGGGGGAAAGCCCCTCACTCCCCACCGTGGAACTCCCGCAAGGGCGTGCCACGGTGAAACAAAAGTGTCGATACTGACCGTTCTCCCTCTGCCGAACACCACGCCCATGGGTATCGCAACCGACCTGGTCATCATCGTGCTGGCCGCCCTGCTGGGCGGTGGCATTGCCCATCAGCTGCGACAACCGCTGATCCTGGGCTACATCCTGGCCGGCGTGATCGTCGGACCGCACACCGGTGGCATCACCGTCACCCAGATCCACGACATCGAACTGCTGGCCGAAATCGGTGTAGCTCTGCTGCTCTTTGCGTTAGGACTGGAGTTCTCCTTCAAAGATCTCCAACCGGTGCGACGCATCGCCATGATCGGCACGCCAATCCAGATAATCGCCTCGCTTGTTCTCGGCTATGGCCTGGGACGGCTCATGGGACTCTCTTCGACCGTCTCGTTGTGGTTTGGCGCCATGGTCTCCTTGTCGAGCACCATGGTGATTTTAAAGACCCTGATGAATCAGGGCTACATGGGCACCCTGTCGAGCCGTGTGATGATCGGCATGCTGATCGTCCAGGATCTGGCCGTGGTGCCGATGATGATCATCCTGCCGCAACTCGACCACCCGGATATGGGCGCCCCGGTGCTGGGACAGGCTGCACTCAAGGCAGCGGCTTTCCTGTTCATGATGCTGTTTCTGGGCAACCGCCTGCTCCCCTGGCTGATGCGTCACATCGCCCGCTGGAAATCGCGCGAATTGTTCGTCCTGTCCCTTTTGGCCGTGGGCCTGGGGGTCGGGTACGCCACCTATCTGGTCGGACTCTCCTTCGCGCTCGGCGCCTTCGTCGCCGGCATGGTACTGGCCGGCTCCCACTTCGGCCACCAGGCGTTGAACGATATCGCACCGGTACGCGATCTGTTCGCCATGCTCTTTTTCGTCTCGGTCGGCATGATGCTCGATCCGGCCTATCTGTTCGATCATCTCGGACGGATATTCGGTCTCGTGGCCCTGGTCGGGATCGGCAAGGGGGTGATCTTTTTTGCCGTGGCGCGACTGTTCGGTTATGGCAACGTCATTCCCTGGGCCGTGGGACTGGGACTGTTCCAGATCGGCGAATTCGCCTTCGTGCTGGCACGCATCGGCCATGCCGAAGGGTCTCTGGACGACGATGCCCATGCGCTCTTCCTGACCGTGACCATCGTCACCATGCTGATCACGCCGCTGATTTCAAGCCTGACTTCGAGGATCTACGCCCGGATTCGCGACCAGCGCGACTCCCCGCCTCTGGCCACGGTTCCCCTGCCCGAAGAGAGGCTGACCGATCATGTCATCGTGATCGGCGGCGGACGGGTCGGCAGACAGTTGACCACGGTGTTCGAGCGGGCCGCGATCGTCCATGTCGTATTGGAGACGGATCTCTACCGACTCGAACGTCTCAAAGAGCGCGGTACGCTGGTTTTATACGGCGATGCCACCAGCCCGGAGTTGCTGCATGCCGCAGGAATCGAAAAGGCCCGTTTGGTGATGATGACCATTCCGGATCCGGCTACCAGTCTGATGGTGATCGCCCGGGTACGCGCCCTCGCACCCGGCATGCCGGTGGTGACGCGCGCCACAGGCCTGGAGCATATCGAGGCCTTGCGCGAAGTCGGCATCAACGATGTGGTCTGGCCGCATCTGGAAGCTGGTCTGGAGATGGCCCGGCACGCCATGACCCTGTTGGATTTCCCGCCGACCGCAATCCACCGTCTCACCCAGCAGGTGCGCCACGAAAGCTACGTTGACCTGGATGCAACAGGTGTCGCTTTCCGCGCCATGAACCAGTTGCGCGAGGCTGAAGGGTTGTTCGATCTGGAGTGGGTGGCGATCGGACACGATTCCCAGCTTCACGGTCGCACCCTCGGCAACTCCGAAGTGCGCGTCCGCACCGGTGCTTCGGTGCTCTGCATCCTGCGTCACGGGGCGATCCATGACAATCCGGGAGCCGATTTCCGCTTTGCCCCGGGCGATCTGGTCGCGGTGATCGGCACCCGTGAGGCCCGTCTTCTTTTTACGCGCATGACCCAAGCGACCTGAAAGGGGGAGATCCCATGTCAATCTTGACAAAAATCCCTGTAGTGCTCCTGTTTGGCCTGCTCACGCTGGCACTGCCAATTCCCGCGCTCCATGCCGACGATCCCCCACCGCTCTCCGCTGGCCAGACGGTCTATGTACCGGTCTACTCCTCGGTCTGGCACGGCAATCTGAATGAGCGGGGCAAACCCGCCGAAATCCTGCTCTCCGCCATGCTGAGCGTGCGCAACACCGATCCGACATACCGCATGCTCCTCACCTCGGTGAAATACTACGACACTGTCGGCAAGTTGCTGCGCGAGTATCTCAAGGAACCACAGGTGATCAATCCGATGGGAACGATGGAATTTTTCGTGGAACATCAGGAGAAAAAGGGGGGAACGGGCGCCAATTTCGTGGTGATCTGGCGCGCGGAGCGGCCCATCAATCAGCCGATTTTAGAGACCGTGCAGGTTTACAACTGGGGCACCCAGGCCAAAGCGTTCGTCAGCCGCGGACAGGCGATCCATTTGCACGAGTGACAGGGAATCCCAAGAATTACAAACTCCCCGGAAACCGTCCCCCGATGCGAAACTGAATCGCCTCGGCCAGGTGGGCGGATTGGATCGACTCCACCCCCTCCAGATCTGCGATGGTGCGCGCCACCTTGAGGATGCGGTTGTGCGACCGGGCGGAGAAGGCCAGCTTGCGACTGGCCAGAAGCAGCAACTCCCGGCTGGGCGAATCCAGAGCGACCACGCGATCCAGCGGCGCGCCATCCAACTCGGCATTCAAGATCATCGCACCGTTGCGCCGCAATTGACGGGTACGCGCCTCGGTAACCCGCTCGCGTACGGTGGACGAGTTCTCGCCGCTCGGCAACTCGGACAGGGTTTCGGGTGGCACGGGCGGCACCTCGACGTGCAGGTCGATGCGATCGAGCAGCGGTCCGGAGAGCCGCGCGCCATAGCGTTCGACCTGCAAGGGTGAACAGCGGCACTGGATGTAGGGATTGCCCCGATGGCCGCAAGGACAGGGATTGCAGGCAGCCACCAGCTGGAAACGGGCCGGGAAGCGGGTGGAGCGCGCAGCCCGTGAAATCCCGACATCGCCGGCCTCCAGAGGTTCGCGCAGGGTTTCCAAGACGTTGCGTCCGAACTCCGGGATCTCGTCCAAAAAGAGCACACCGCGATGGGCCAGGCTCACCTCCCCCGGACGCGGCACCCCGCCACCGCCGATCAGGGCGACGTGCGAGGCCGTGTGGTGTGGCGAGCGGAACGGACGTCGGGTGAGCAGCGGGGCACCCCCTTCCAGCCGTCCGGCCACCGAATGGATGGCGGTCACCTCCAACGCCTCTTCGAGCGACAGGGCGGGCAGAATTCCCGGCAGACAGCGCGCCAACAGCGTTTTGCCCGATCCGGGAGGACCGCTCATGATCAGGTTGTGACCGCCCGCAGCCGCCACCTCCAGGGCGCGGCGGGCATGCTCCTGCCCCTTGACATCGGCCAGATCGCGAATCCGACCGATGCCGCGACCCTCCTCATCCACCAGGGCCTGTGTCCAATCGAAAGGTGGCACCGGATCGAGCGGTTTCTCCCCGCTCAAGTGGCGCATGAGATCCAGCAGCGTCTCGGGCGCGATCACCCGTCCGCCGGCCAAAACACCTTCCGAGCCATTGCCAGCCGGTACGACCAACTCTTTAAGATTCAGCTCCTTGGCCAAAAGGGCTGCCGGCAGACAGCCCGGCACCGGTTTGACCCGTCCGTCGAGGGAGAGTTCGCCCAGAAAGAGCCGTCCGCGCAGCTGTTCGCCCGGCACCAGCTCCATGGCTGCCAGCAACCCCATGGCCATCGGCAGGTCATAGGCGCTGCCCTCCTTCGGCAGATCGGCTGGAGCCAGATTGATGGTGATCCGTCTGGCGGGGAGTTGCACGCCGGAGTTCTTCAATGCCGCGCGCACCCGATCCTTGGCCTCGCGCACCGCGCCATCCGGCAGGCCCACCATATTGAGCATCGGCAGGCCGCGTCCCAAGTCCACTTCGACTTCGACGGGGATGGCCCGAATGCCGTCCAGGGCAATGGTGTCGACGCGGGCAAGCACTTGAATGATCCTCAATAACGATTCAAGGGATTACAGCGCACCTGTTTTGCGATGCGTCATGTTCCGCAAGGCTGTGAAACCGCACCTGTATTGGGATGCGTCGTTCTCTGCAAGGCCACGTGCAAAATGCGGGCTTCGTTTCCAAAAAACGGAAACGCAGCCCGCCAAGGCGGCGCGCGGCGCATTTTTCGCAAAAAACGCGAAAAATGCTTCTTTTGAAGAGCGCGCTAAAGGCAAAACCCTGGGAGAGGCATCTCCCAGACCCTCTCTTTTTTTTCACCAGTCAAAGCAACACATCCCAAGCTTGGCGTGATTTTAGACGCGGTAGACCAACACCCGCTCCTCCAACATGTCACGCATGGCGTATTTGACCCCCTCGCGACCCAAACCGGAGTCCTTCACCCCGCCATACGGCATGCTATCCACCCGGAACGACGGGATGTCATCATGGATCACCCCCCCCACTTCCAGACGATCCAAAGCACGCATCACCGTGCCGAAATCGCGCGTGAAAATCCCGCATTGCAACCCATACCGCGAGGCATTCACCAGCTCGAAGGCCTCCTCCATCGACTCAACCGGCGTCAACACCACCACCGGACCGAACGCCTCCTCGGCCACCACCCGACACCCGGGATCCACCTCTTCAAGAATCGTCGCGGTCAAACCATTGCCCTGTCCGACAGCCGGCACCTCGTTGCCGGTCACCAACTCCGCACCCAACTCCATCGCCTCCCGGATCCACCCCTGCAACCGGTCACGATTGGCCCGGTCGATCAGCGGTCCGAGAGTCGTGGCCTCATCCAGCGGATCACCGGGTCGCAACGCCTCGGCTGCCTTCTTGAAACGGGCACGAAACTCGCCCATCACCTCCTGATGCACAAAAATCCGCTGCACCGAGATGCACACCTGACCGCACTGATAAAAGGCACCGGTCACCGCCCGTTTGATCAACCAATCCCAATCGGTCACCTCGCGATCGATGATCAGACCGGCATTGCCGCCCAACTCCAACACCACCTTCTTGCGCCCGGCCTGCTGTTTCATCTTCCAGCCCACCTCGGGCGAACCGGTGAAGGTCAAAAGCTTCACCCGGTCATCCTCCACCAGCATCTGCCCGGCCTGACGATCGCACGGCAAGACCGAAAAGGCTTTCAACGGCCAACCGGACTCCCGGATGATCCCGGCCAGCATCAACGCCGTCACCGGAGTCTTGGAGGCGGGCTTCAACACGATCGGACAACCGGTGGCCATGGCCGGCGCGATCTTGTGGATCGCCAGATTGAGCGGAAAGTTGAAGGGCGCCACACCGGCCACCACCCCGATCGGATAGTGACGCACCAGGGCGCGCCGCCCGCTGCCGAGCGGATTGATCCCCAGATCGTACGCCTCGCCGTACACACGGGTTGCCTCGCCCACGGCGATATCAAAGGTCGCAGCCGCACGATCCAGCTCCAGACGGGATTCGGCCAAGGTCTTGCCGTTCTCCTGCGACAACACCCGCGCGAACTCCTCACGCCGCTCGATCAACCGGTCGCGTACGAAAGCGAGCGCCTTGGCCCGCTGCCAAGGCTCAAGCCGGCGGGTCTCCTCGAGTGATTCGACCGCAGCATCCAGGGCGCGATCGATCTCCCCGATACCGCACAACGCCACCGTCGCGACACGCGCGCCGTCAAACGGATTGATCACCTCGAGCGTGGCACCGGTATCCACCCACTCGCCGGCCAGATAAGCCAGATGCCGGCCCGCTCCGTTCACGGCGGCACTCATGTCGGCTCGCCTCCGAGTCGGGCCAGAGCGGCCTCCAGTTCGACCACCCGTTTCTCCAGGGCTTCAGCGCGAATGCGCGTCTCACTCAACATCTCATTGACCACGTTGAACTCCTCGCGCGTCACCAGATCGAAGTGCTCCACCCCTTCGCGCACCATGTCGTGCGCCTTGCGTCTCAACTCCTCGCGCGTCTCACCCACCTTGTTGAACACCCCCATCACGTTCTGGGTGATCTGATCCAAAATCGCGTTGTCGATCTGCATTGATTGCACTCCTCAAGGTGTCGAAACCATGAACAAACTGAACGAAACAAAGAGTCAAGCCCGATGGAAATGCATCCCCGGCTTGCCGTGGAAATAGCCATTGCAAAACGGCTCACCGCCGTTGCACGCGCCCAGGCGTTCCAACGCCTCCTCCGGAGCCAAACGCCCGTCGAGCGCCTCGCGCCACACGGCAACGATGGTCTCCATCCGCTGGCTTTGCGGCGAAATCCGCACGATATCGATCCCCAATGGCGCCAGACGCGGCACGTCGGCCATCAGGGTGTGCACCTTTTCCGACATGGTCTGGATGCCGTTCATGGTCAACAGCCCCTCACCCTCCTGGGTGCGGGTGATCATGCCATCGGGAAAATCCACGCATTTGTACTGGCAGTTGGCCTTGGAAAGCCGAAAGGCGCGCGCGGTGTAACAGCGTGCCGAAAAGGTCAACGGCAGACGGCCATGGGCAAAGAGTTCAAATTCGACTGGTTGGGTGCGCGGCGCCTGCACGATGCCGCGAATCGACTCCTCGGGCAATTCGACCGGAAAGACCATGCGCACCACCCCGACCTCGCACAGGAAATCGAGCGTCTGCGGGTTGTAGACGTTGACATGGGGTCCGGCGACCAGCCTGTACCCCTCAGCCACCCCGATGCCGGCCATGTCGTTGGCCTCGATCTTCAGGTTCAGGTGAACGGCCAGATCCTTGAGGCGATGCAGGTTGTTCTGCTCCTCATCGCTCATCACCAGCCCCAAGGTGGAGAGCACCAACTCCTTGCCGGCAGCCGTCACTTCACCGGCCAAAGCCTCGATATCCTCCAGCGTCAACCCCTGCCGCTTGGAGCAGACCACCTCGCCGAGATAAATCACATCTGCCGGGGTATCCAATGCCATGCGGCGGTAGAAATCCTTCAAAGCCGAGCGTCCCCAGTCGAAGAGCACCGGGCCAATGGCGATGCGGATCATTGCCAGCTCTCCTCATACGTGCCCAAGGTGTGGGTGGTCCCCTCGGAGGTGGCATTCAGGATGCGCAACCAGGCCGGTTTGACCCGATAGCCCGCCGGATCCTCATAATAGGAGTCAACCGCCTGACGCAGCGTCTTGGTGACGGTGGCCACATAGGATTTGGTGCGTTGTCGCCCCTCGATCTTTAACGAAGCCACGCCGGCCTCGATCACCTGCGGGAGAATCTCCAGAATATTCAACGATCCCGGCTCCTCCATGACGTGATAGACCCGGTCGTTGGCCTCGAATCGCCCCTTGCAGATGGTCGGATAGGCGGCATCCTCGCCCTCCTGGTACTCGGCGATCAACGCGCCACCCAGACGGGTGCGCAGCTTGCCGTTCACGTTCTCGAAGCGCACTGCACGGGCCGGGGAACAGACCCCCTCGATGTTGGGCGAAACACCGGTCACAAACGAGGAGAGGTGACAGCGCCCCTCGGCCATGACGCACAGACCACCGAAAGCGAACACCTCCAACTCGACATCCACCAGTTTTTCGTGCAGGTTGCGGATCTCCGGGGCGGTCAAGACGCGCGGCAGAATCACCCGGGCGATGTTGAAGTGGCGCTTGTAGAAACGGATCGCCTCGGCATTGCTGGCCGAGGCCTGCACCGAGAGATGGATCGGCAGCTGCGGATGGCGCTCGCGGCAATATTTGAGCAGCGCGGCATTGGCCAAAATGATGGCATCAGCCTTGAGCCTGGCTGCCACATCGACCGCATGATACCACGGATCGGGATTGCCGACCTGCGGAAAGGTGTTCAACACCACGTTGGCCTTCACACCCTGCCCGCGCGCATAGGCGATCCCCTGGGCCGCCTCGCTTTCGGAGAAGTTCAACCCCTCGAAGTTGCGGGCATTGGTGGCGTCGCGAAAGCCGAAGTAGACCGCATCCGCTCCATTGTCCACCGCAGCCCGCAGCGAGGGGAGATTGCCCGCCGGTGCCAGGACTTCCACTTTCTTCATGATAGGGAACTCTCGATCGACAAAAAAAGGCGCCTCACCCGATAGCGGGCGGATCGCCTGAACGTTTCACAAGGTGCTTTAAAGTCGCAGAATGCAGTTTATCACCGCCGCGCGCGGAATCAAACCTTCTTTAAACACCCCTCCCTCGGAAAATGATCCCGAAATACGCGGATGAGCTCACCCATGACTCGAATTTTCCAGGCCGCAGGCCCTGACCAGCGGGACACTGCAACCGTCGCCAATCGAATATGTAATGACAACGTCATTGCGATCTGTTAGGGTAGATCCCGTAGCGCTCATGCTGGGGGGCTTGTCTCCCTGCAACCGTGGAACCCCAACGGGGGTTCCACGGTAACGAGCCCATGTACGCACCGCTAACGAAAGCGCACCAAGGAGAGCCCCATGGAGACGCAAACCAACCAGCCGGGTCGGGATTCGCTCAACCTGCGCATTCGTCCGGAGGAGAAGTGGTTGATCGATCAAGCCGCGCGATCCAGGGGGCAGAACCGTACCGAGTTCATCCTCCAGGCGGCGCGGCGGGAGGCGGAAGAGACCTTGCTGGAGCAGCGACTCATTCGTGTGGATGAGGAGGCGCATGCCCAGTGGCTGGCGCTGCTCGACGCACCGCCCCAGCCCAACGAACGGCTCTGCCGATCCTTGCGAACCCCCACCCCCTGGGAGTGATGCATTGTCAATCTCCGCGCCCGTTCCCCTGGATGCCCGCCACGAGCTGGACGGGTTTGGTTGCGGTGTGCCATCCCTGGATACGTGGTTGCAAAAACGTGCGCGCGTCAACCAGCTCAGTGGTGCTTCGCGCACCTTCGTGGCGTGCGAAGGGGTACGGGTGGTCGGTTATTATGCCCTGGCATCGGGCGCCATCACGCTCGCGCAAGCCGCAGGGAGATTCCGACGCAACATGCCGGATCCGATCCCGATCGCCCTGTTGACCCGGCTGGCCGTGGCGAGCAGCCATCAAGGGCGGGGTTTGGGTCGGGCCCTGTTTCAGAATTGTGCCATGCGGGTCGTTCAGGCAGCGGATCTGCTCGGCATGCGCGGCTTGGTGGTCCACGCCCTCTCGCAGGAGGCACAGGTTTTCTACCAGGCGTTGGGTCTTGCGCCCTCCCCGCACAATCCCATGACCCTCATGGTCTCCTTGAACGACCTGCGCGCCGCGCTGGACCACTCGTTCGACGCCTCCAAGCGATCCTGATCAACCATACAGGCACATTCAAAGCGCGAAAAAAAGAGTCATGGGACGACTCGTCAAACGCGTGAATCCAAAATGACGATAAAAGAGCACCGCGTTCTCATCCTTGGCATCGACCATAAGCAGGCGCACCGAGGGAGCGGATGTCCGAGCGCGTTGCAGGGCATCCACCAGCAAAACGCCGCCGACTCCTTCTCTTTGGAAGGATTGAGCCACCGCCAACCGTCCGATCAAAGCCGCTGGCACCAGCGGATAGCCCGGCAATCCACGGGTTTGGGCTTCGGACAGATCCTGCATCAACACGGCGCTTGCCGAAAGGGTGTAATACCCGACGATGGTCGTGCCGTCCTGGATGGCGACAAAGCAGTTGGCCAAACGACGACGCATATCCTGGGTGGCCTGGGTCTGCAAGTAGCGATTCAGCAGGGTTGAACCGCAATCAAAGCGCTTGCGGTCATGCAGACGTGTCAGAAGCTCAATGGCCAGCATCCAACGAATTCCCGGGGAACCACTCCGCGTGACGCCGCATGGCCCGCTCCAGAGCTGGCTCCACGACAGGTGGAGAGGTCATGGCCGCAAGGATGGCTTGTTGGTCCTCCAGGCAGACCCGGATGATCTGCACCTCTTCAAGCGTGCGACAGGCCGCATCCCTGGCCGCCTGGACCACGAAATCGCTGACGCTGCGCCCCTGAATCTCTGCCGCGCGTTTGACCAGCAGCAGGGTTTCCGGGGAGATGCGCGTTTCCAATCGCTGGGATCGGAGTTCTGGATTGGGTAACATGGATACACCTCCTGAGCGTCAGTGTACGGATTTACACCGTACAGCGCAAGCGATATAGGCACACTGCAAGCGCCTGACGCCTTACTCGACCGACTCTTGTGACCAGCCGGGTAATGCTGCCGGCAGGCCGAGACGAACCAGCACGCGATCAACAATGAAATCAATCAATTGACCGATACTGTCCGGGCGATGGTAGAAACCGGGTGCCGCCGGCAGGATCACGGCGCCGGCACGGGTGAGGGTGAGCATGTTTTCCAAGTGGATGGCCGACAACGGGGTTTCGCGCGCCACCAAAATCAACGGCCAGCGCTCTTTGAGCGCCACATCAGCGGCCCGTTCGATCAGGTTGTCCGAAAGCCCGTGGGCAATGGCCGCCAGCGTGCCCATGGAACAGGGACAGACCACCATGGCGCGCTCCCCTGAGGATCCGGAGGCCATGGGGGCCAGCCAGTCGCGCGTGTCAAAGTGGCGCACGGTTTCCAGAGGCACCGGTTGTTGCGCGTGGGTGGCGAAATAGTTCCCGAGCCGTTCGATTGTCGCCGCACCCGGTGCCACGAACAGATCCAGCGCGCACTCCTGACGCACCACCTCGCGGCCCGCCTCCGAGATCAACAGATCGACGCGCTCGCCCGCCACCAACAGCCGTTCCAACAGACGCAACCCATACGGCGCTCCGGAGGCGCCGGTGATGGCCAGGGTGATCATTTT
Organism: Magnetococcus sp. YQC-9; assembly: GCA_039908105.1. Lineage (GTDB taxonomy): Bacteria > Pseudomonadota > Magnetococcia > Magnetococcales > Magnetaquicoccaceae > Magnetaquiglobus. Next base: position 30,401 of record JAMOBI010000005.1, on the reverse strand, counting down.
TATTTTCCCCAATACTCAAGAATTTCAGTAAAATTCGACTCTACCACCTGTCTGAAGCACGCGACAAGAGATGAATCGCAAAAGGGAACTTCTCCTTGGCCACCCAGTCGATATAAACTGACGACTCCCATCCATTCATCCAAAAAAGGTTGTGACCATGACCCCATCCACCCCCACCACCCAGCCGGACGCCATCAAGGCCGCCGACCTTTTCGTGCAGTGTTTGGAGGCCGAAGGGGTGGAGCGGATTTTCGGTGTGCCCGGTGAGGAGAACCTGGACCTTTTGGAGGCGTTGCGTACCTCCTCCATCGAACTGGTTCTCACCCGTCACGAGCAGGCAGCCGCTTTCATGGCCGCCACCTTCGGGCGTCTGACCGGCAAGGCGGGGGTGGTGCTCTCGACCCTGGGGCCGGGCGCCACCAACCTGATCACCGGTGTGGCCTATGCCCAGTTGGGCGGCATGCCGCTGGTGGCGATCACCGGCCAGAAACCGATCAAGAAGAGCAAGCAGGGCCGTTTCCAGATCATCGACGTGGTGGGGACGATGCGTCCGATCACCAAGATGGCCGAACAGATCCCCTCGGCGGACAAGATCCCCTCGCTGGTGCGCGAGGCGTTCAAACGGGCCGAGGAGGAGCGTCCCGGCGCCACCCATCTGGAGCTGCCCGAGGACATCGCCCGCGAGTTCACTTCAGTCATCCCGTTGAGAAAGATCCATTCGCGCCGTGCGGCACCCGATCCGGATGCCCTGATCGCCGCAGCCGAGAGGATCGCCACGGCCAGGCGTCCGTTGCTGTTGATCGCAGCGGGTGCCAATCGCAAACGGGTCTCCGCGAGCCTGACCGCTTTTGTCGAGAAGACCGGGATCCCTTTTGTTTCCACCCAGATGGGCAAGGGGGTGGTCGATGAGACCAAATCCGGTTATCTGGGGACCGCAGCCCTGACCGATGGCGACTATCTGCACTGTGCCATCGACTGGGCCGATCTGATCATCGCCATAGGCCACGATGTGACCGAAAAGCCGCCGGCGATCATGGGACATGGCGGTTCGGCGGCGGTGATTCACATCAACTTCACCCCGGCGCAGATCGATGATGTCTACTTCCCGGAACTCGAAGTGGTGGGTGACATCGCACGCGGCATCGACGCCTTGACCCGCCTGCTGAATCCCTCGCCGGAGTGGGATTTCTCCTATTTCCACCAGGTGGGCGAAGATCACGCCCAGCATGTGCAGGATCGTGCCGATGCGGAGAACTACCCGCTACTGCCGCAACGGATCGTGCGCGATCTGCGCGCGGGGATGCCGTCGGATGGTATTCTGGCGCTGGATAATGGCATGTACAAGCTCTGGATCGCGCGCAACTATCCGGCGCATCGTCAGAACACCGTGTTGTTGGACAACGCCCTGGCCAGCATGGGTACGGGTTTGCCTTCGGCGATTGCCGCCAAAATGGTCCATCCGACCCGCAAGGTGGTGGCGATTTGCGGGGATGGCGGCTTCATGATGAACTCCCAGGAGATGGAAACCGCCGTCCGGCTGAACCTGGATCTGGTGGTGGTGATTCTGCGCGACGACGCCTACGGCATGATCCGCTGGAAGCAGGAGAGCATGGAGCTGCCGGATTACGGGCTGACCTTCACCAATCCGGATTTCGTGCTCTATGCGCAGAGTTACGGGGCCAAGGGGCATCGGGTGCTCGCTGCGGACGAGTTCATGTCACTGCTCGATGCCTGTCTGAATGCCGGCGGGGTCCATTTGATCGATGTTCCGGTGGATTACACCGAGAATGTGCGGGTATTGACCGAGGAGTTGCAGGCCAAGACCTGTCTGTTGCCGAGCAGCGCAGCGAAAAAACCGGCATGAGCACGATGAGTGGCATGAGCGGTTTGACCCCCTGCCTGACCGTCTCGCAGCTCAACGAGGAGATCCGTGAGCTGTTGGAGGAGGGATATCCCTACTTGCAAGTTCGTGGCGAGATCGCCGAGTGGAAGCCGGCCCCCTCCGGGCACATCTATTTCTCGCTGGTGGATGCCCAGGCGCGTATTCGCGCGGTGATCTGGAGGAACACGCGGTTGCGCATCGTCTCCCTGCCCCGTTCCGGGGATGCGGTGGTGGTGACCGGGCGGATTTCGGTCTATCCGCCGCGCGGCGAGTATCAACTGGTGGTCGAGGGGTTGAAGGCCGACGGCGCGGGTGGCGAGAGGGAGAAGCTGCTCGCACTCTATAACGCGCTGGCTGCCGAGGGTTTGTTCGAGGCTGCGCGCAAACGTCCCCTGCCGCTCATTCCGAACGCCATCGGCGTGGTCACCTCGGCCTCGGGGGCGGCGATCCACGACATCACCCGCACTTTAGAGCGTCGTTTTCCCGGTTTTCATCTGATTCTGGTGCATGCCAGGGTGCAGGGTGCGGGCGCGGACGAGGAGATTGCCCGAGCGTTGCGGCGTTTGGCCGAGGATGGTCGCGCGGAGGTGATTCTGTGCGGCCGGGGTGGGGGTTCAGCGGACGATCTGGCCGCCTTCAACAGTGAACGGGTCGTGCGTGCCATGGCCGCGATGCCGGTGCCGGTGATTTCTGCGGTGGGGCATGAGATCGACATGACCTTGGCCGACCTGGTGGCCGATGCACGCGCCTCGACCCCAACGGCGGCAGCCGAGATGGCGATGCCGGAGAAGAGCGTTCTGGTTGAGCGGTTGACCCGGTTGCGCCAGCGGTTATGGTTGGCGATGCGGGCGGTACTGCGCAGGCAGCGGGAGAAGGGTCTGGCGTTGTCCGCGCGGTTGACCCATCCCAAGCGGCGCATCGAGCAGGCCCGGTTGCGGTGTGACGATTTGCAGCAGCGCTTGTTGACCGGCATGCAGGGTGAGATTGTCCGGTTGCGACGCGAGGTGGGGCATCGGGATGGGCGGTTGCGGTTGTGGGGTCAGAGTCGCCCATTGGCGTTGAGGAGGGCGCGGGTGGCGTATCTGGAGCAGTTGTTGTTGCGACGGATGCGGATGGAGTTGGCCGGGCAGCGGGAGCGGTTGCGGGTGTTGCAGGCCAGGTTGCAGGCGATCTCCCCGCTTGGGGTGTTGACGCGCGGTTATGCGTTGGTGATGGATGAGGCCGGTGGGATCGTGCGGCAGGCCACGACGTGTGCCGTTGGGGCGCGTCTAAGGGTGCGATTGGCGGAAGGCAGCCTGGTGGTAAGGGTGGAGGGGAATGCATAGCATGAAATGGATGGGGATGTGCAGCCTTTACTGGTGAAAAAAAAGAGCGGGTCTGGGAGATTCCTCTCCCAGGGTTTTGCCTTTGATTTTGCCTTTGCCTTTAGCGCGCTCTTCAAAAGAAGCATTTTTCGCGATTTTTGCGAAAAATGCGTCGCGCGCCGCCTTGGTTTGTTGCATCGGGATGCCGTTTTGCGCTTTTGCAAAACGGCATCCCGATGCAATCAAAGCATGGCCAGAACAGTCCGCCGCCGGAACCCGCGACCAATCTGAATGGATATCAAACACTCCCATCCATAAAAAACACCGATTTATACCGCAACCATCTTGAGACGTGTGATTGTTTGCAAGGCCATGGGCAAACTGCGAGCATCGTTTCCAAAAAACGGAAACGATGCTCGCGAAGGCGGCGCGCGGCGCATTTTTCGCAAAAGGCGCGAAAAATGCTTCTTTTGAAGGGCGCGCTAAAGGCAAAGGCAAAACCCTGGGAGAGGAATCTCCCAGACCCTCTCTTTTTTTTCACTAACAAAAACGAGACCTTCCAAGTTGCGTGGGTTTGATTCCGTTATCGCCCGAACGGCAGCACCTTTTTCAACTCATCCAACGGGGCACTCTTTCCACCGCCGCTTGGCTGCGCCGCCCCCTTGGCAGGATCCGTCGCCTTGGCTGGATCCCCCGCCGCCGGCTGCGCAGGCTTCAACCCCAACTTGTCCCCCAACTTGCCACCCAACGCATCCCCCAACTTGCCGCCCAACTTCTCCTGCACCTTCTCCATCGCCTTGGCCTTCAACCCCTCGGCCAACAACCCCTCCAGATCGATCTGCCTGGACGGATGGGCCAAATCCCCGTGAATCCGTACCGGAATGGCAATCCCTTTCAAATCCTTCACACTCTGCGTGTCCACATCATCCAATGCCAACACATTGGCCTTGAAGGTGAAATCCAACCGATTCCCCGGCAGATCCACCTTGCCCGCACCCGTCAACTTCAACGCCGGCGACACCGCCTGAATGTTCTTGCTCTCCAACAAACCGTTGTTGATCTCTGCCGACCCCTCCAAGGTGGTAAACGGCGTGCGCCCGCTGTCCTGCGGCACCGTCAATGTCCGCCCCTTGGCCGCAGCATAAGCCCCATACGCCTGCCGGATCGCATAGGTCAGATCCATCTTCAAATAGGCCCCATCCTTGATCACAAACCCAACCCGACCGTCCAGATCCTTTTTGATGGCATCCAGATTCCGCCCCGTAGAACTCACATCCAGCTCCAGATTGGCCGTGCCGGTCAGACTCTCCTCATTGGCCAGATCCTTCAACAACGGCGCAACCTGTACCCCTTGTAAATTCTGCTTCAACGTCAACTTCGGCGTCTCGCCACGCACATCCAACGTGGCATCCACCCGCGTCGACCCGCCATACAACTTCACCATCGCCGGCTCCAACCGCAACATCCCCTCCTTGCCCTTGAGCACCACCTGCGCATCCTGGAACTTGCCGGAACCAACCTTCAACTGCCCGATCTTTACCTTGCCATCCACATCCAACCGTCGCAACAACTCGACCGGTATGTCACCAGTTGCACCGGACGACGAGGCCACCGTCGGTTTTGAATCGGCAACCGGTTTACTGTCGACCGGTTTACCGTCAACCGATTTATCATTCACAGCCGCAGCGGGCTTCGCCTCGCCACCCGCACCCTTGGGCGGCAGATAGCGATCCAGATCCAGCGTATCCACATCCAGATCCACCCGTACCGTGCTGCCACCGCCCAGCGGCAGTGTGACACCGCCGCGCAGTTGGCTCTCATCGAGCCTGGCCTCCAGACGGTTCAACGCCAGTTTCTGCTCATCCACGGCAAAGCCGGTCTTGAGTTTCAGCGTGGTCAAAGCCTTCTCGTCTGCCGTGGCTGGCCCTTTCTGCCCGAGCTTGGCCAACAATGTTTTGAGATTGACCGGTTGCAGATCCAACTCCCCGGCCAGCGCAACAGGCGTAAACCGGCTTACGTTTATCTGCCCCTCGGCCTTCAACTGTTCCAACCCTTCAACCTTCAACTGGCTCAACCGCGCGCTCTGCTTGGGCAGATCCACTTCGGCACGTGCGGTCATCTTCAGATCCACCCCGCCTGCCGGCAACGTGCCGCCATCCGCCTTGACCGCCAACTCCATGGCCGGCAGAACCAGGCTCAATCCCTGACGCTGTCCGTCGATATCACCTTTATACAGCGCCTCCAGATGACCAAATGCCGCCCCCTGCTTGCCATCCCCCTTTACCGCCAGATTCACCCCGGAGAACTTGATCTTGCTGGCCGTGATCTCCAACTGCCCCTGCAATTTGCTCTCGGCCTTGATCAGCGGCGCCGGTCCGCCTTCGCTCTTGACCGCGACATCCAATCCCTGCACCTTGACGAGCGAACCGTCGAACAGGGCTTCAATGTCGCCAACCAATTGCAGATCGGCACTGGCGACCGGCGATCCCTCACCCCCCTTGAGCGTCAGAGCGAGGCGCGTTTTTTGCAGCTGCACCCCCTTGCCGTCCGATGCCGGGCGGACTGTTGACACCAGCGTCACATGGGCATTGGTGGCCGGCTTGACCCGCTCCACGTCGCTTTCAAAATCGAGCGCTACCGGCTGACCGGGAGAGATCTCTCCGGTCACCAGTTTCACCTTCTTGAAGGTGTATTTGGCCCCATTGACCGCATTATCCCACACCACCAGGGCATCGCGAATCTCCACCCCGGCCAGGGTGATCGACTCCAACCCCTTGCCGCCCACACCACCCGCCGGCGCTTCCGCCGGTTTGTCCACCGGTGTCGCCGATGCGCCCTTATCCCCGGTCGGCACGGCTCCCTTTTTGTCCGCCGGCACGCTCCCTTTGTCTGCCGGTGCACTGGCAGCCTCGGCCTTCTGGCCGGTCAGATCGCTCCAGTTGGTGCGTCCCTTGGCATCCTTGGCCAATTTGAGCCGCAATCCCTCGATGACCACCTTGTCCGCCTCAACCCGCTTGGATAGCAACGGCATCAATTTGGCCCGCACTTCAAGCCGTGCCACCTGGGCCATCGGCTCGCTGCCGAAACCGGGCGCATCCCCCAGGGTGACACTCTCCAGCGACACCCCGGCAGAGGGAAACACCGTGATCTTCATCGCGCCATTGACCGTCAAATCGCGTCCAGTCTTCTCCTTCACCAGCGTGGAGATCTGTTGTTTGACCTGGTTGGGATCGATCAGCGACGGCACGATCACGATCGCCGCCACGATCAAGACAACAGGAACCAGAATGATCCAGAGCCATTTTTTCATCGAGGGGGATCCTTGCCAACAGTGGAGAAAAATCTTTAATAAGTCCTGCTTATACTGCAATCATCTTAAAAAGCGTCATTTTTCGCAAGGCCGTGTGCAAGATGCGAGCATCGTTTCCAAAAGGCGGAAACGATGCTCGCGAAGGCTGCGCGCGGCGCATTTTTCGCAAAAAACGCGAAAAATGCTTCTTGAAAAGAGCGCGCTTTAAAGTCAAAAACAAAGTCCCAAGGGCTTCGCCCTTGGATCCCACCAGGGGGATAATCCCCCTGGACCCCTATTAATAAAACTACACATCCCGTGATGGTTGCGGTTTATAACGTCGTCACGGAGCGTGATTCAACCGGTTATCCGCATCCCGGCATTTGCATGGCCGAAGCAGTAGAGAAACTCCCGGTTGCCAGCCGAACCGGCAATCGGTGAGGGCAGAATTTCCAAAGTTGTCAATCCGAGCGCCTCACCAGCGCTGCGGACCCGTTCGATCGCCTGCTGATGCAACGCCGGATCGCGCACCACGCCTCCCTTGGCGATCAGGTGACGCGGCAGCTCGAATTGCGGCTTGATCAGCACCACGCCGTAACCGCCCGGTCGCAGACAGGCGATGGCCGGCGGCAAAGCCAGGGTCAGGGAGATGAAACTGATGTCCGAGGCGATGAAATCGACCCATTCGGAGAGATCCCCAGGCTGCAACAACCGGATGTTGCAGCGATCCTTCACCACCACGCGCGGGTCGCTCTGGAGTTTCCAGGCCAGCTGTCCATATCCCACATCGACCGCATAGACCCGAGCTGCGCCAAATGCCAGCATCACTTCGGTAAAGCCGCCGGTCGAGGCGCCGATATCCAGGCAAACCCGACCGGTCAAATCCCCCCACGGTCGTCCCTCCAGGGCAGCCTTGAGTTTCAGCGCGCCGCGCGACACCCACGGTAACGCGACCTCTTTCAGACGGATGGCGGCACTCTCGGCCACTTGTGAACCGGCTTTCAGATCCGCCCGATCGTTGACCAGCACCCGACCTGCGAGGATCAGCGCCCGGGCGCGTGTTTCATCATCGGCCAGGCCGCGTGTGACCAGCAACTGATCCAGACGTTGCGCCATCGTAAAATCTCGTGACAAAACGTTTACAAGGGTCCGAATCCTTCACAGACCAGAACACCTGCAATACGATCATACCATCATAACAACTTCCTGATCCGCTCCACCACCCCGACCACGTCCAACCGCAATTCAGCACGCAATTCCGCCTGCGTCCCATGCGGAACGAACCGATCCGGCAACCCGATGTTGCGCACCTTGAGTCCACCATCCAACAACCCGTCCTCGGCCAGAAACTCCAGAACCGCCGCGCCAAAACCACCGCACAGGGTGTTCTCCTCCAGTGTGACCAGCAGACGCGCCCGCGTTGCCTGACGCAACACCGCCTCATCCAACGGCTTGATGAAACGGGCATCGTAGACGGCAACATCCACCCCCTCGCCTGCCAACTCCTCGGCGACCCGCAGGGCAACATGCACCGGTTGCCCGACGGCAACCAATACCACATCCACCCTTTCGCCACCCTCACGCAGTACCCGGCCCTGGCCGACCGTAAGCTGCCGGATCGGCTCTTTGGGCAGATTCATCGCCGCACCACGCGGATACCGCAACGCCACCGGCCCCCCATGGGCCACGGCAGTGGCCAACATGTGGCGCAGTTCGTTCTCATCCGCCGGGGCCATGATCACCAGATCGGGAATGGCGCGCAGGAAGGTGAGATCATACGCGCCGGCATGGGTCGGACCATCCGCGCCCACCAGTCCCGCGCGATCCAGGGCAAAGACCACCGGCAGCTTCTGCAACACCACATCGTGAATCAACTGGTCATAGGCACGCTGCAAAAAGGTCGAGTAGATGGCCACCACCGGGATATACCCCTCGCAGGCCAGACCCGCCGCAAAGGTGACGGCATGCTGTTCGGCGATGCCGACATCAAAGAAACGATCCGGGAACTGTTCGTTGAATTCGCTCAAACCCGTCCCCTCCGGCATGGCGGCGGTGATCGCCATGATGCGCGGATTGGCATGGCCGAGCTCGACCAACGCCTCGGCAAACACCTGGGTATAAGAGGGGGTGACATCGCGCGCCGGCATCACCCCCTGGCGACGATCGAACGGATTGACGCCGTGATAGGTGCAGGGATTCTTCTCAGCTGGCATGAACCCCTTGCCCTTCTTGGTGACCACATGCACCAGGATCGGTCCCGGCAGTTCACGCACGTTGCGCAACGTCGGCAACAGCTGGTTGAAATCGTGCCCATCGATCGGCCCGAAATAGTCGAACCCCAGCTCCTCGAAGAGCGTACCGGGTGTGAGCAGCCCCTTGACGTGCTCCTCGGCCTTGCGGGCCGCATCCAACAGCGGCGGGGAGATGCGTCCGAGCATGCGGCCCGTGCCGCCCTTCAAGCGGGTGTAGGTGCGTCCACTCATGATGCGGCTCAAGTAGGCCGAGAATGCGCCGACATTGGCCGAAATCGACATCTCGTTGTCATTGAGGATCACGATCAGGTTGACCTGTTTCTGATGCTCGCCCGCATTGTTCAAGGCCTCGAACACCATGCCGGCGGTCATGGCGCCATCGCCGATCACGGCGATGGCGTGACGTTTATGTCCCTGATGACGGCTGGCCATGGCCATACCGAGTGCTGCGGAGATCGAGGTCGAGGAGTGACCGGCACCAAACGGGTCGTAGGGGCTTTCAAAGCGATTGGTGAAACCGGACAACCCGTGTCGCTGCCGCAGGGTGGCCATGCGCTCCCGCCGACCGGTGAGGATCTTGTGCGGGTAGGATTGATGACCCACATCCCAGATCAGCCGATCCTCCGGGGTGTCGAAGACGTAGTGCAGGGCCACGGTCAGTTCCACCACCCCGAGGCTGGCTCCCAGATGTCCACCGGTCTTGGACACGGTATCGATGGTGAATTCGCGCAACTCGTCGGCGAGCTGACGCAGGGAGGATTCCGGCAGGGCACGCAGTTGATGCGGTTCGTGAATGGTTTTGAGCAAAGGGTACATGATTGGTCGATCGTTCAATGGGTACGATCCTGAAGCAGGCCCACCAGGGCACGCAGCGGATCGGCCTCAACGGAGAAGGAGGAGAGGGCCGAGAGTGCCTCGTTGACCATGTTTCCCGCCTCCTGACGGGCCTGGGCCAACCCCAGCAGGGCTGGATAGGAGGCTTTCAGATGCTTCTGGTCGTTACCGGGACTCTTGCCCATGATGGTGGCGTCGCCGACCACATCCAGGATGTCGTCGGTGATCTGAAACGCCAGGCCGAAGGCCTCGCCAAAGCGGTTGAGGTGGCGAATCCGCTCCTCACTGCCGCCGCCGAGGCGCGCGCCGATCAGGCACGAAGCGCGAATCAACGCGCCGGTCTTGTGGACGTGGATGTTCTGCAACTCCGCGAGTGAAGTATCGCGGTTTTCCGCCTGGATATCGAGCATCTGTCCGCCGACCATACCGAAAATCCCGGCATCCCGGGCCAGTTGCGCAACCATGGCGAGCACCACCCCATCCGATTGACCGACCACCGGGGTTGCGGCCAACTCGAAGGCGAAGGTCAACAGGGCATCGCCAGCCAGAATCGCCGTGGCCTCATCGAACGCCTTGTGACAGGTGGGCACGCCGCGCCGCAGATCGTCATCGTCCATGGCCGGCAGGTCATCGTGAATCAACGAATAGGTGTGGATGCACTCCAACGCGCAGGCAAACGGCAGCAGAGGTTCAACTGCCCCACCCACCGCCTCGCCGGCAGCCAATAGCAGGATGGGACGCAACCGTTTGCCACCCCCACCGAGCAGACTGTGACGGATGGCGGCATTCAACCGCTGCGGGGAACGGTGCGCTGCCGGCAGATGGCCATCCAGAGCCCGTTCGATCAACCGTTTGCGTTCGTCCAGATAAACGCGCAGTTCCGCCGGAGTCATCACCCGTTCACTCCCGCGCATGGGCGGCCACCAGCTCTTCGATGCGCTGCTCAGCGGCCTCCAGACGTTGTTGACAGTGACGGGAGAGGTTCATCCCCTCCTCGAAGGCGGCCAATCCCTCCTCAAGAGGCAACTCCCCCTTTTCCAGACGGGCGACCACCTCTTCCAGGCGACTCAAGGCGCTCTCGAAGTTCAATGATGTCGACGAGGCATCCATGGGATTGACGGGTCGCACCCCCTTTCAGGTCAGGAAAATTCAATTGAAGTGGTGTAGCATAACACCGGAATTTATGGGAAGCAATCTTCACATCGTTCATTTGGATCACTCCTGTGCGGCGCGAATACCGGGCAGACTGACAGGATCGACGCGCGCACCGCGCACCAGAACCCCCCAATGCAGATGCGGACCCGTGGCCCGTCCGGTCATGCCAATGGCCCCGATGGTGGCACCGGCCCCGACCCAATCCCCTTGCGCCACATCCAGGCGATCCAGATGGGCGTAGAGCGAAATCACCCCGTGGCCATGATGGATCACCAGGGTATTCCCGGTGAAGAAATAGTCCCGGCCAGCCAGCACCACGCTGCCGGGGGCGATCGTTGCAACCGGCGTCCCCTTGGCCGCCGCGATATCCACCCCGTTGTGCGGCTTGCGCGGTTGACCGTTCAAGATCCGCCGGCTGCCGAACACCCCGGAGAAGCGTCCCGCAGCCGGCATTTTGAAGCCCTTTTCAAACCCGACCCTCCCCTCGCGCAACCGATAGGTGGCGCTGATCGCCGCAGTCTCCCGTTCGGCGCGCGTCATATCCGGCTGATCGAGATCGACCTTCTTTTTCGGCAGATCCAGGTGCTCTTCCTTGTATTTCCGCTTTGGGATCGTCAACGTGCGGGTCAGGGTTTCGGGCGCGCCATTCGGCGGTGTGACCACCACCTTGAGGGGCACGCTCGCTGGTTGATTCTCCATATCCAGTGCGATGAGTGCCACCCCTTGCGGTGTGATCGGAAAAGCCTCCTGATCGAGCGTGCCACTGAAACGGGCCCCTTGCGGAAAATCACGCACGCGCAACAGCACCGCCATGCCGGGTTGCAGATCGCCGGAGAGCTCCAGAGAGCTGGCAAACGCGGACCAAGGTGGCAAGATTGAAATGCACACCAATGCGGATACGACAATCCGATTCAACAAGCGCATGGAAATTCCAGATCAATTGGCATGTCGGGGGTAAATCGTCGAACTGGCAAACATTGCCAGAGTACATTATTCCAGAATTTAACGAAAACAAAAAACAGCAAAATCCAGGTTTCGTCAAGGTCGCTCCCGCCAAGCGGTCACCTCATGCAGAATCCCGCGCAGGATCGCCACCTCACGATTATCGAGTCCGGCGCGCTGGAAGATCGCCTTGAGGCTGCCCATCATGTGCCGTTGCTGGCCTGGTTTCAGAAACCCGATGGTGGTCAGGGTCTCCTCCATGTGGGCAAAGAGATGCTCCATGGCCGCAGCCGTGGCCAATGGATCCTCACGAAACGGATCGTGCGCCATGCCGCGCTCCTCGCCCAACGCCTGCATCAGGGCATAGAGCACGATCAACACCGCCTGGGAGAGATTGAGCGACCCCTGTTCGCCGCGTGTCGGGATGTGACAGACCAGTGAGGCCCGTTCCACATCCTCGCTCAACAGGCCGGTTCGTTCGGTGCCGAAAAGGATGCCGGCCTGGATTCCGGGTTGCGCCAGGCTCGCGCGCAAGTGCGTACCCAACACCTCCGGGGTGACCACCAGCTGCCGCTGCCCGCGATGGCGATTGGTGGTCGCCACGACCAGATTCAAATCCGCAAGCGCCGAGGGGATGTCCGGGAAAATTTCCGCCTCATCGAGAATGCCGGTGCAGCCGACAGCGTACGCGGTGGCATCGGGATGGGGGAATTCACGCGGGGCCACCAGCCGCAACCGATTGAAACCGGTATTGCCCATAGCACGCGCCACAGCGCCGATATTGCCCGGATGGGCCGGACGATCGAGAATCACGACGAGTCGTCGGGAGACCGATGGAGTGTCAACTGCCTGCATGCCACGCTCTTTTGGATGGGTTGGAGGTGTCGCCGTTGATATGGGCTGTATCGCTGCTTCGATGTGAATCTTACATTAATGATTGGCGCGAATATTGCTTGAATCTTTAATGATTTCCTGACATAATGATGGGGTACGGTGTCATAAAAACGCTCATTTTTCAATGTCCGGCATGCAGACCGACGCTGGAACCCCTGGAGACACCTTGAACAACAAACGCCCCTTTTTTGGCACCCGAGGACGCACCAGCCGGATCTCCGGCGCGGTTCGCAAAACCAGACCCGGTGAGATGGCCACGCCATCCCGTTCATCCGCCTCGTCTCTCTCCTCCTGGTGGAGTCAATTCGGCAAAAAAATCGCCATCGGCCTGACCGCCCTCATCGCCATCGGCATCATCGTTTTGGTGCTCTCCGCCCGTTTCGGAGGCGCCCCCGGCAGCGGATCCAGCTCCACCGATGCCCCGTCCTGGCAATCGTGTCTCATGCAAACGCCCGAAGGGGGGAGCCATCCCGATCTTCTGCCCGTCCCCGCCGGCGAATACCGTCTGCATCCCAACTCCCAGGAGTTGAAACCCTTTCTGGTGCCGCACGGTCTGGGCAAAATCCAGATCAAGGAGCCGTTCCTGATCGAAAAGCACGAGGTATCGCTCAAAGCATTCCGTCGTTACCTGGCCTCACTCGACAAAATGCCCGCAGGCCCGGATCGCGACCGACGCAAATCCCACATCGGCATGCACTGGAACAAGGATGATGCCGAAACCGCATCGGTCAAGGGGATCTCCTGGGAAGCGGCCTGGGATTACGCCGACTGGCTCGGACAACAGACCGGCTGCGCCTACGGCTTGCCATCCCGCGAGCAGTGGGGTGCGGCAGCCCTGTTGCTGGACGGCGCACGGGAAACGGTTTCCAAGGCCGGGGTCTTGAGCAGCGAATCGCTGCGCCGCCTGCTTTGGGGGGTGCGTGAATGGAGCGCCACACCGTGTGCGGGCGGCTACTACATCGTTGGTGAAGACGATTTCGTCCCCCTGCCGGAAGTTCGGTCCGCAACCTGCATGCCGGCGATGCTGTCCGTAGCCGGCTTCCGGGTGGTTCTCAAAGCGACCGGTCCGGGTGAGACCAAGCCTGGAAAGGTGGAAAAGAGCGGACCGCCCGACAAAAGCGGACCTCCTGAAAAGAGCGACAAAAAAAGCGCTTCCGGGGAAAAACCCTGATCGTCACCTCGCGCACTCTAAACGAAGGCGCGGCAACTCCTTGACATCCTCGATGGGGATTGAAATCCGTGAACATCCGAACCATCTTCCGACTGCTCCCCTGGACCCTTTGCGGACTGTTGTGCGCGGCTCCCTTGAAGGTCGAGGCCAAGGAGAGTCAGCCAGGCAGCTGTGCCACCTTCGATTTTTCCAGCTTCCATCAGAATGGCAAGCTGCAATGGGCCGGCGTGGCACGCGTTTCGCGCAACAACACCCCTTTGTATGACGCGGCGAGCGGAGAGAAGAAAACCGGTTCCCTGCCTTTCAATCAACAGGCCGAAATTCAGGAGGAGAAAAAGGATCGGGTCAAGATTCGCGCCTTCCGCTTCAAAGATCGCCCGGAGATGAGCGGCTGGGTGGCCAAAAGCGATCTGTTGTGCCGCAACCTGCCGATCAAGAGCGACTCCGGACTGGAGATGAAGTTTTTCATCAAAACCTCGACCGTGGCGCGCGACGAATCGGGTCATGAGCCCAAGGTGCAGCCGTTCCAGGATCCGGATCTCAAAGAGTGCGTGGGCGGTGCCGGTCACTGCCGCGAAGGGGCTTCGCGCTTCCATATGTACTTCGTCTTCGACGAGACCGACAAGGCGGTGCTGCTGGCCGATCGCTACCGCCTGGAAGAGGATGGCCAACTGCTCGGCTGGGTGGACAAGGGCAACGGCTTTTTATGGAACAACGCCTTCAGCCTGCGTCCCAAGGAGAATCTCACCTCACCGGATCAACAAACCCCGGGCACGATCTGCACCTACGAAAACCTGGAGGATGCGGTCAACCGCAACGCGGCGGCCTGTCAACCAGTAGTCGGCGGCAAGGAGTGGTTCCGCTCCGCGCTGCGCATTCCGGTGCTCGAAATGGTGAATGCCAAGAATCAACACGTCTCCCCGGAGAGCCTGGATGGCGAATCGGGACAAAAGCTCTTCTACAAGGTGGCCCTGGCCCGCCCCGGTCTGGTGGGCCGGCGGGTCAACGAGGAGAAGGTGGCGATCTCGCCGACTTTAGCCAGCCGCATCCTGCCGGAATACAAAAACCTCTCTGCCAAGAAGAAGGTGGACATCTTTTTCGTGCTCGATGCCACAGCCAGCATGGAACCGGTGATCGACGCGGTGCGCGGTACGCCCGAGAAACCGGGCGTGATCCAGGAGATCATCCACACCTTGAAGAACACCCAGGGATTCAAGGAGACCCAGTTCCGCTTCGGCTTCCGGGTCTATCGCGACCCCTATGCGGATAAACTCTTCCCCGGCACGCCGGGCGACGGCATCGGCGAGGGCCATCCCTTCACCGAGCTGTGCGATCAGGATGCAGCGACGCAAAAGAGCGAATTCAACAAGTTCGAGGAGGCGATCGCCAAGGTCAAGGTGACCCAGGGCGATCCGGAGGATGACTATCAGGAGAACATCTATGGTGGCCTGGAGAAGGCGTTGAAGAGCGACATGACCGCCTGTCCGGACCATTTGAAACTGATGTTCGTGATCGGCGACAGCGGTTACACCTCGACACGCGCGGAGATGGACCGTCGCGGACGGGTGCATGGTGTGGCCAAATACGCCCATCCGGTCACCCGCGAAGTGCTGGCCAAGCTGTTGCGCGGCGGTGCCGAGGCCGGGGCCAAAAGCAACAACGTCATTCCGTTCTTCATCCAGACCCCCTACAAGGGCGACCTGATGAAGCATGCGCAATCCTATAAGATCGCCTACGAACTGTTCGAGTCGCAAACCAAAAACCTCCTGGAGCAAAGCCTCCCGGCCAACGAGGTGCAGGCCGGTGCGGTAAAGGATCACTGGTTCCGCCTGGAAGAGGAGAAGCTGATCGCCCGTCTGGTTGCCAAGGTGGAGACCTTGAGTTCCAGCGCCCTGATCGATGAGATCATTCTCGATGTGCGCGGTGGTGCCGCCCTGAATGCGGTGATTGATCGGTTGAGAAGGGAGAGAATTGACATCCCCGGTGTTTATTGGCACATTCTGCAACGGGGAAGCTGCGGGGAGTTGGGCAAGCAGTGCGAAGACCGGGTTTATGACACCACGCGCATCGGCTACATCGAGGCCGATGACAAGGTGGCCGAAGAGCTTTGGATCAGCAGCGGCGCGCTCTCCTCGTGGATACGCATCCTCAAAGGTTTCGAGGGGTATTTCGACCTGCCGGAGAATCAACTCCGTCGCGCCCTGATCAGCGCCATGCTGCTCGGTCTGCAACAGGAGATCCGCCGTCCACCGATCGATGTGGCCGGAGAAACCCCGGCGGAGTATGCTCAACGACGCGGTGGTCTGCCGGTGCGGCGCCACAGCCCGCTGTTGAGCTATCCGGTCCCCTCGCTTTCGGCGGAAAACACATCGCGCAACAAGGATGGACGTCTGGTGGTGCTCGACGCGAACAGCAAACCGATGAAGGACAAGGCCAATCAGGAGATCCTGGCCGCGCCCGCCTGCGAGCTGCGTCGTCTGGCGTTGTGGGCGATCAAGTCCAAGGAGATTCTGGAGATCGTCGAGCGTGATCATGTGCGCCCGGTCTTCAAGACCGTCCCCTACCAGCCGCGTCAATGCCCGGATGCCACGGCCAACGGTCGAGTCCTGCCGCAGATCACCGAGGCGATCGGCCAGGCGCCCCTCGGACCGGACAAGAACTACCGCTTCGGTCACGAGATTGGCGGCATGCGCGGCTACTGGGTGCCGCAGGAATATCTGCCATGACCTGGGGCGTTCAGGTTCGTGCCGCAACCGTGGGATGGGGGGATTTCGTCCTCCAGGTCGGCGGCTTGAGACTGGACGCCAACGCCATTTCCGGACGACTCCCGGTGCTCGGACGCAGCGGCAGTGGCAAGAGCACCCTGATGTATCTGCTCACCTTTCTCAAACGTCCGCGCGAGGGGTGGGTACGCTGGAACTTCCCAGACGGATCCCAGGCGGTCTGGGGTCCAAAGGGGTTGGACTCCTCTTCCACCCTCTCTTTGACCGACATCCGGCGCCGCTGTTTCGGCTTTGCCTACCAGAGCAGCACCTTGACCCCTTATTTGCGCGTGCGTGAGAATCTGCGCTATCCGCTGGAGCAGCGCGGGGGCTACTCAGAAGCGGAGATGGATCGCAAGGTGCATGCGGCCATGGATCGCGTGCTGTTGCGTGACAAGAGCGGATCGCGCATCGAAGAGACCACCCCGGAGGAGTTTCTGGAGCGCTATCCCAATCAACTCTCCGGCGGTCAGTTCCAGCGGGTCGCCCTGGCCCAGGCGATGATCCACGACCCCTACGTGCTCTTTGCCGACGAACCGACCGGCAACCTCGACTCCGAAACCCGCCGCGAGGTGATGTCTTTGGTCGACCGCTGGCTCACCATCGGCGATCGCATGGTGATCTGGGTCACCCATCACCAGTCCGATGCCCTGGATCCGCGCGTCAATCACTGGCTGATGGTGGCCAACAACCGCTGTCATCTGCGTCTCAAAGGGGGCGCCAAACCCCCGGAACCCCACTTCGACCCAGGCTGACCCCATTATGACAGCGCCGCGCGATCCCCCCCCGCCGACTGGTGAAAAAATCAAACGACGCTGGACCCCGGTGTGGGTTTCCCTGGGTTCCCGCGCCTATTGGCGTTCATTCGCCTGCGCGCGGTTTGGCTGCGCGGGTGGCGGACGGGACTTCGCCTGGCTGACCCTGCTGCTCGCCCTGGTGATCTGCATGGCGCTGCTTTTGGTCGGCACGCGCGCCGGACTTCTGGAGCGTTTCACCGACGCCTTGCTGGGCACCCTGCGTCCGCATGGCGTGCCGGTGTGGGTCACCTCCCACTGGGAGAATCACCAGGGAATCGGTTCGGATCTGCTCTCCCGCTTGAAGGAGATGGAGAAACGCATCCCAGGCGAGTCGTTCGGCATCACCGCCTACCCTTATCGCCAGGTGGGCGACGCCTCGCCGAAAATCCGCCTGCCGGGGGGATCGGCCTGGGATCCGGGCACCCCCTGGATCGGCTGGGCGGTCTACCCGCACGATCCCCTCTGGAACATGGAGATCCCCAAGGAGTGGGTCGAGGAGCAGAACCAGATGGCCGAGGGGTGGATGGGCCTCCCCTTGACCGTGGTGTTGAGCGAGTCACAATTCGGTGAGAGTTTCAATTACGAGGCCTATCGCGAGGCGGTGCAGCCGATCCTGGTGCAGAAAAAACTGCGCCGCCTGCCGGAAAAACCGCCGCAGGATTCACTGCGCAACGCGCTCGATGCCATCTGGCTGGAGATCAACGTCGGCAACTCGTTGGAACTGGTCCCGTTCCGTGTCCGCTGGGTGCATCACATCCCGGCCATGGAGAAGGTGGCCTTCCTCTTCCCGCTCTCGACCTACCACGCGTTGCTGGCAGCGTTCCATTTCCCGGAGATCCGTTTCGATGTCAAATCCAAAGGCATGGGCGACATCGAGGAGTATCGCCGTCTGACCGCCTCTGGCTACCCCAAGGGCGAGATCGCCTCGCACGCACTTTGCCTGGCTGAGGAGATCTCCAAGACCGGCTTGACCGGTCTGCCGAAGATCCCGGAGAGCGTCTGCGCCAAGCCGCAACCACCCGCTGCCTCCGGCATTCCGGGTCGACAGGTGACCGAGGAGGGCTGGGATGTGCTCAATCACGATGACAACCACCGGCTGTGGATGCCGTGTCATCGGTTTCCGATGGAAAATCCGCTGCGCGACAGCCTCTGCCCCACCGGTCGCCCCAAGCCCGGCCAGCCGATCGTCTATGCACCATGGGATGTGACCGAATCGGGCACCGCCTTTTCCGCCGTGCGCGTCTACATGCCCGATCCGACCCGCTTGAGCAAGGGGATCCGCTCTTTGATGGCGGTGCGCACCCGCGACGGTCGACCGGCGTTCAACATCCACTCGATGTATCAGGATGCCTTGAACCGCTTCAATCTGTTGAGCGATCTGTTGTCCACCATGACACCGGCCTATGCGCTCACCTTCGGAATTTTCTTAGGTGCGCTGCTGCTGGCCCAGGCCGGCACCCTGATCGGCCACCGGCGGCATCACTACGGCATTTTATTAAGCCGCGGCTTCACCTGGGCCGGGCTGTACGGCAAACTGCTCTGGCAGATGATGCTGGCCACCCTGACCGCCGGCACGTTGGCAGTGTTCGGCATGATCCCGGCGTTGCGTTATCTGCTGGATGACGGTTTCAAGCGGATCATTTCGCGCTATCAGGATCTGTTGCCACCGGGTTATGATTTTGAGGCCTTGCCTTTGCCCTGGCAGGAGATTGGGATCACCCTTGGCGCGGTGTACGCCGTGGTGGCGGTGGTGACGATCTTTTTGTTGTTCCGACTGCCGTTGCGGGGTGATACCGCGCCATCGGATCTGTTGCACGGGGATGGATTGGCGCCAAGGGCAAGGGATGGGAATCGCAAGCGCGAGGCGTGAGGAGAGAATCCAGGTATTGCGGAGGTCCGGGGGCGGGCACCGCCCCCGGTGGGGTTCGGGGTAAAGCCCCGAGGTTTGGCCTTTGACTTTGCGCGAGGGGGATTATCCCCCTGGTGGGATCCAAGGGCGAAGCCCTTGGGACTTTGTTTTTGACTTTAGCGCGCTCTTCAAAAGAAGCATTTTTCGCGCCTTTTGCGAAAAATGCGCCGCGCGCCGCCTTCGCGGGAGTCGTTTCCGTTTTGTGGAAACGACTCCCGCATCTTGCACGCAGCCTTGCGGAAAGCCACTCATCCCAAAACAGGTGCGGTTTGGGATCAACAAACCGTTTGGCATCCCTCATAAACGGGAACCTTCACCGGATTGTCGCTGTCTATCCATTCCGAACCGTTACCTCAACGCATGCGTTCATCGATAATTTTAGGGAGATTCCAAATCATGATCGACACTTCCAATCCCTATGCCTTGAAAAAGAAGGTCTCGACCGACTACGACACCACGATCTCCTTGATCAAGGCAGCGCTGGCCGAGCAGGGCTTCGGCATTTTGACCGAAATCGACGTGGCCGCCACGTTGAAGAAAAAGCTCAACGTCGACACCACACGCACGATCATCCTGGGGGCGTGCAATCCGCAGTTGGCCCATCGGGCCATGGGGTTGGTGCCGGATGTGAGCGTCTTTCTGCCGTGCAACGTGGTGGTGCGGGAGAGCGACTCCGGCGAAGTGGAGATTGCGGCGTTGAATCCCGAGACCATGGGACAGATGATCGACCATCCTGGCTTGGTCGAGGTGGCCGACGAGGCGAACAAGCGGATCCGCACGGCGCTGGGCGCGGTGAGTTGAGGCTGGCGCAGTCGCTTTTGCCACGAGTCGGGGGCGACTCAGCCCCTGTCCCGATCTCCAATGACACGCCTCCCCCATGGGGTATCATTCAGGCATGAACAAGAACCTGAACTGTTTTTGCAATCGTTCAGTCTAAACCGCACCTGCTTTGGGATGCGTAGTTTTTTACAAGGCTGCGTGCAAGATGTGAGAGTCGTTTCCAAAAACCGGAAACGACTCTCACGAAGGCCGCGCGCGGCGCATTTTTCGCAAAAGGCGCGAAAAATGCTTCTTTTGAAGAGCGCGCTAAAGTCAAAAGCAAAACCCTGGGAGATGAATCTCCCAGACCCTCTCTTTTTTTTCCCCAGTAAAAACTACACATTCCAAGCTGGGTGCGGTTTATCAAATCAGCTCTGTTGACCCACCAGGCAGCATACCTGGCTGGCACCGCCTTCCCGCCCGCCCTCAATGTACCAATTTCTTGTAATGGACGCGATGCGGACGGTCGGCCTCGGGACCGAGACGACGCTTGCGATCCGCTTCGTACTCTTGATAATTCCCCTCGATGAAAACCACCCGCGAATCCCCCTCAAAGGCCAGGATGTGGGTGGCGATGCGATCCAAAAACCAACGATCGTGCGACACCACCACCGCGCTGCCGGCAAAGTCGGTCAGGGCATCCTCCAAAGCCTGCAACGTCTCCACGTCCAGGTCGTTGGTCGGCTCGTCGAGCAGCAACAGGTTGCCGTTTTGTTTCAACACCAACGCCAGATGGGCGCGGTTGCGCTCCCCACCGGAGAGCACCTTGACCTTCTTCTGCTGATCCTGCCCCTTGAAGTTGAACCAGGAAACATAGGTGCGCGAGTTGATCTCGCGGCCACCCAGATCGATCATGTCCAACCCGCCGCTGACCGATTCCCAGAGCGTTTTCTCCGGATCGAGCGTGCTGCGACTCTGGTCAACATAGGAAAGTTTCACCGTCTCGCCAAGCCGGATCTGGCCCGCATCCGGCTGCTCGGCACCGGTCAGCATGCGCAAAAAGGTGGTCTTGCCCGAGCCGTTGCCGCCAATCACCCCCAGGATGGCGCCTCGCGGCAGGATGAAGGAGAGATCCTCCATCAAAAGCCGTCCGCCGAACCCTTTGGTCAACCCCTGCGCCTCGATCACGTTGCCCCCCAGGCGCGGACCCGAGGGAATGAAGAGCGTGTTAGTCTCACGCCGCATCTCGCGGGTACGCGATGCCAACTCCTCATAGGCCGAGACGCGCGCCTTGCTCTTGGTCTGACGGGCACGAGGCGAGGAGCGGATCCACTCCAACTCGACCTGCAACCGCTTGTGCAACGCCTCGTCCTCGCGTTTTTCCTGAATCAGCCGGGCATCTTTCTGCTCCAGCCAGGAGGTGTAGTTGCCCTTCCAGGGGATGCCGCGACCCCGGTCAAGCTCCAGAATCCAGCCGGCGGCGTTATCCAGAAAGTAACGATCATGGGTGACGGCCACAACAGTACCTGGATAGTTTTGCAGATAGCGCTCCAACCAGGCAACCGATTCGGCATCCAGATGGTTGGTCGGCTCGTCCAAAAGCAACATGTCCGGGGCTGAGAGCAGCAGGCGGCACAAGGCCACACGTCGCTTTTCGCCACCCGATAACGTGGAGACCTCCGCATCCCACGGCGGCAGGCGCAGCGCATCAGCGGCAATGTCGAGCTTGCGATCCAGATCCCAGCCGTCGATATGGTCGATCTGCTCCTGCAACTGGCCTTGTTCCTGGATCAGAGCATCCATGTCGGCATCCGGATCGCCGAACTTCTCGGAAACCTCGTTGAAGCGCTGCAACAGATCCTTGACCGGTTTGACACCCTCCTCGACGTTGCCGCGCACATCCTTGGAGGTGTCGAGTTGCGGCTCCTGAGAAAGGAAACCGGCACGAATCCCGGGTGCTGCCTTGGCCTCGCCAGTGAATTCGGTGTCAATGCCGGCCATGATGCGCAACAGCGACGACTTGCCGGCACCGTTGAGTCCCAACACGCCGATCTTGGCCCCAGGCAGGAAGGAGAGCGAAATATCCTGCAGAATGACGCGATTCGGGGGTACCGCTTTTGTCATGCGGTACATGGAATAAATGTATTGCAGTTCAGCCATGCTTAATGCTCTCACTCCACATAGGTCAGCCAGCCGAGATGGCCGGGGTGGCGTCCATGAACGATGTCGAAAAACCGCTTCTGGATCTCCTTGGTGATGGGGCCTGCGTGTCCGATGCCGATCTTGCGGTTGTCGAGTTCACGGATCGGGGTGATTTCCGCCGCAGTGCCGGTGAAGAAAGCCTCCTCGGCCAGGATCACCGCATCGCGTGGAAAGCGCTGTTCGACCACGGGCAGATTCATTTCGGCAGCAATGGAGATCACGGTATCGCGGGTGATGCCGTCGAGGGCCGAATCGAGCGGCGGGGTGATGAGTCGCCCCCTTTGCAGGATGAAAATGTTCTCCCCCGACCCTTCGGAAACAAACCCTTCCGGGTCCAACAGCAGCGCCTCGTCAAAGCCGCAGGCGATCGCCTCGGATTTGGCCAGGATCGAATTCGGGTAGTTGCCGACCCCTTTGGCGCGCGTCATGGTGATGTTGGGATGATGACGGGTGTAGGAGGAGGTTTTGACGCGGATGCCGTTGGCCATGCCTTCCTCACCCAGATAAGCGCCCCACTCCCAGGCAGCCACGGTGGCATGCACCTGATTCTTGGCCGGATTGAGTCCCATGCTCTCCGCGCCATAGAAAGCCAGGGGACGGATGTAGCCCGATTGCAAACCATTGGCCTTGAGCACCTCCAAACAGGCGGTCGCCATCCGGTCGGGGGTGAACGGGATGGTCATGCCCAATACGTGCGCGGAACCGAACAGGCGCTGAATGTGTTCCTTCAAGCGGAACACAGCGGGTCCGGAATCGCTCTTGTAGCAGCGAATGCCCTCGAAGACGCCGAGACCGTAGTGCAGGGTATGGGTCAGAACGTGGACCTTGGCCTCGCGCCACTCGACGAGTTGCCCGTCCAGCCAGATTTTTCCGTCTTTGTCGTGCATGGGTGTGCTCTTTGTCCTCGGGGTTGGAATGAGATCGGCATAATCTTGATAGCCATCACCATGCCGAACAATCATTTTAGCACATTGTTTTGGGTTTCGGGAGCGCTCAAACGCACCCTGGGTTGGATTTTAGACAAATTTATCCGCAGGGTGTCAATCGTCAATTGGCATCATTGTTGCTGTATTTACTGGCAAGAGAGAATTACGGTGACTTTGACGCGCCGGACCCGTTGCACGACTCAAAGCGAGAAACACCATGAGCGATGCCTTGTTATCCACCATACGTGCGTTGACCCGGGGAGCCGAAGGGGCTCGCATCTCCTCCACCGGGGATGCGGAAAACGGTCGCTCCGGCGAGGCGCGGTTGCAATTTCGTGACTATCTGCCGGATGCCGAAACAGCTCGGGAGCTTGACTCCGCAAGCTCGGCACCGGTATCGCGCATGACCGGTTCAGCGGCGGATCTGGCTGCCTTGAACGGACGGATGTCGAATGGTCTGCCGGCGCGCTTTGGACAGGATGGTGCGGCCACGGCTTCGCTGGATGCTGAACCGGAGGCCTGGAGTTTCGTGGCGCCGAGTGTCGCGCTCGCATCCCCGGTGTCGAGGATGAATCCGACGGCCTCCTACAAGATATACGCACGCGCCTCCGAATCGGTGAGCGAAACGGCGCCGGTCTCCGTGTTCCCCGAGGATCGGGAAGCAGACAAACGTCGTTGATCTCTTTATTGTCTTTCAGGTAATGGAAGGAATGCCTCATGAACAGCCGTGGCTCCGTGACCCAAGCCGAAATCATGATCACGCTGATGCAACTGGAGCGGGATCTGGAAAAGGAGCGTCTGGATTGCGCACGTCCATTGATCGAGTCGCTGCGTCATGCCCTGGTACGGGATGCCAAGATGCTCGGTACACCGCCGGGAATTCTCTCGGTGCAGGGTTGGATGTCGCTGCTCACCCGTTGGGAAGATGATCTGAACCATGTTTCGGCACGGCGGATGCGTTTTGTGCAGAGTTTCTTCCAAGAGTTGCAGGAGCGCGCCGATGTCACCGGTTCGCCGATCGGCATGGCCATTGACGAGTTGGCCGGGCTGATCGAGATCAAATGCCGCAAGAGTGACGCGCTGGCAGCAGCATAACGATCAAAAAAAAAGCCTTTTTCGTCTGTCTTGCGTCAATCGGACTGTCTTGACCGTACAAGAGTGTGATAGGATGTCCGCATTTTGAGTCTTCAACCTGGACCTCAATCGGCATCGGTATCTTAGAAGAACTCTTATGGAAGCGGTCAGACCAACGGTTTCCGTTCCCTCGCGCCCTGCCGATTCCCGGCGGACGGTAACCCGTCGTCCGCAATTCTTCCAGGCCAAAAGTCACGCTCCGATCTGGCGTGCCCTGCGTACCGCTCTGCTGCGCGCCGAAGGATTGATCCTCATCACCGGTGTCGAGGGAAGCGGCAAGAGCACGCTGATCCGCCGCCTGCCCGGCATGATCCCCGACAATCGCGATCTGGCGGTCATCCAAACCGCCGCACTCAAGGATGCCGAGTTCCTCCGTCAACTGATCGCCGCCTGCACCCTGGCTCGCGATGAGAGCGGTGCCCTCGTCCCGGTCGAGGATGAGGCGCTGGACTCCGCTTCATGGGAGGAGAACGAAAGCCCGCTCCATCCGACCCTGACCCTGCAGGATCTCATGGATGCCCTGGAAGAGCGGGTGGCGATGGGACGCAAACTGGTTCTGGTGGTCGACAATGCCCAGTCGTTGACCCCTGTAGCCTTGACCTGGCTCGACATGGTGGTCCGGTTCGTCTCCGAGGAGATCCGCCCCGTGCAGTTGGTGCTGGTCGGTCATCCCGAGACGCGCACGCTGCTCGATGCTGAAACCGGCATTCACCTGGCCGATCAACTGGTCGGAAGCGCCGTGGTAACCCCACTCACCCGGATCGAGGTGTGGGAGTATCTCCAGTTCCAGTTCCGCCATCAGCTCGAATCGCCGGTCAAACTCTCCTTGTTGGCCTGGGTGGAAATTTATGGCTTCTCCCAGGGTATCCCGTTGAAGATCGATCAACTCATCAAACGCCTCTTCTCCCTGGTGCGGCAACGCAATGCCAGAGAAATCAATCGCGCCACGGTGCGCCTGGCCATGACCATGGGGCGTCCCATGACCCCCGGCTCGTTCCTGGGCCTCACCCCCAAACAACGTCTGGCTGCCATCGCCGGCGGCGTGATCATGCTGTTCGGCAGCACCGGGTATCTGGCCGGTTGGTTCGATGCCACACCTCCCGAGGGCGAGGCCGTGGTGGTCAAAAAAGGGGCTGCGGGCGAAAACACCTCCTATGTGAAGATCATTCAGCCAGAGAACCCGGCAGCAGGTGCAACCAGCGGCAAGGGCGACAAGTCCGAGGGCCGGGGTGAGAAGGGGGCCAAGCCGGAAAAATCCGACAAATCCGACAAAGGCGAAAAATCTCCCGAAAAGCCGACGGACAAGTCGGACAAGCCTGCCGCCTCCAAAGAGAGCAAGCCGACCGAGGACAAGGGCGAAGACAAATCGGCGGGCAACAAAAAACGGTACTGGGAGCCGAACATGCCGGTTCGTCCGGAGACGCCCCCTACGCCCCAGACCCTGGAGCGTCTGGAGGCCATGGCCGCAGCCATCGATAAACTCACCGCCGAGCCACAACCGCCGCGACCCGCGCCCCCTCCGGATCCCGAGTCGTTCCGCAGGCGCTATCAATCGGCCAAGGTGATCAGCTCGAACGCCCCTGCCGAATCCCCGTCCGAGGGGACCGCAACCCCGACTCCGGCATCACCGGAGAGCCCCGACAAGCCAACCACCCCGGAAGCACGCAAAAGTTCCGGCATCACCCCCCCCACGCCGGTTCCTTTGAAAAATCCCCGTACCGGTCAGGTGTATGACCCGTTTCTGGCAAGGCCGGCCAAGGATGTCGCACCCCCGGTGTTGGAGTCTGCATCAGAGGATGGTGGGGTGCCGATCATCAAGGCACGCGATTTGAGCCGCAAACCGGCCACACCGCCACCCGCACCAGCCACGCGCGTCGCCTCGGCACCACCGCCGGTTGAAAAAAACGAGCCAGCAGCGGATGTCGCTGAAAAGAGCGAGGAGAAACGGGAGGAGAAACGCGCAGAAAAACGCGAAGAACCCCGGTCTGCGCCCGCCAAACCCGTGCTGGTCAAGCCAAAGCCGTCAGAGGTGCCGTTACCCAAAATCAGCGGGGTTGCGACCGAGCGGTCGTTCCGTGCTGTGGGACGGGTGTATGTAGTGCAGACCGGTTCGTTTGCCAAGGTGGATGGCGCCGAACAGTTGAAACAGACCCTGACCGGGAACGGGCGCGGGGATGCTTACGTCCATCTGTATGAAAGAAAGGGGAAGAAACTCTATTCTGTGCGTTTCAATTATCGCTCGCGGGATGCTGCCGAACGCATGGCCAGGACCATTCAGGAGCAGGATGGCCTGTCGACCAAGGTGATGGAGCTGAATTACGATTAAACCGCACCTGTTGGTAGTGTCTTACGTTAACCTAAACCGCACCCAGCTTGGAATGTGTAGTTTTTACTGGTAAAAAAAAAGAGAGGGTCTGGGAGATTCATCTCCCAGACCCTCTCTTTTTTTTTACCAATAAAGCGAACCTTCCAAGCTCTCAAATCAGTTCTGTTGACCTGCCAGGTGCGGTTTATAAATACTGGACAAGACAAAGGCAAGGGCAAAAACAAAAGCCCGGAGGCACTGCCTCCGGACCTCCGCCAGGGGCGATGATCGCCCCCGAATCCCTGCAAAAACGATTGCTCATCAGATCATCCGACCAGCAGAGCACTCCCGTCTCACGGCTCCTTTTTGGTCGGCTCGGTCGGCTTGGGCGATTCCGGCTTCCTGGTCTCGGCGGGCTTGGGCGGTTCGACTCTCTTGGACTCCTCTTTCGGAGCAAAAGGTTCCGGTATCGGCTTGCCACCACTGGCAGCATCATTGGCAGCCCCCTCGGGCTTTTTGGGCGCACTCTTGGAGGGAACCGGGGGACCGGATTCGGCTTCGCTCTCCTTCTTCTCCGACTCCTTGACCTTGACTGGCACTGTCTCCTTGGAGGCCGGCTTGGCCGGTGCGGCTGTCGACGACGCGGCATCCATCACCGAACGCTCGCTCCCCGGACGAGTCGAGAAGAAGGCCAACGTCAAACTGGTGATCATGAAAATTGTAGCCAGTACTGCCGTCAACTTGCTCAAAAAATCTCCGGAACCTCTCGCCCCGAACAGACTCTGCGAACTCCCGCCAAAGGCTGCGCCCATGTCTGCGCCACTGCCCTTTTGCAGCAACACCACGAAAACCAAGGCCATGCAGACCAGGATATGCAACACCGTCAAAATCAGCGTCATCGTGCAACCCTTCTTGAAAAAAAACCAACGATCAGAATTTCTCAGGCACCGCATCGATGATGGCCAAAAAATCGCCACTCTTCAACGACGCACCACCAATCAAACCGCCATCCACATCCTCCAGAGCAAAAATCGCACCCGCATTGGACGCCTTGACCGATCCTCCATACAACAGGCGTATCTGGCCCGCATCCTCACCTAAATTCACTCTCAGCGTCCAACGCATAAAAGCATGAACCTCATCGATCTGCCCAGGTGTCGCGTTGCGACCCGTGCCGATCGCCCATACCGGCTCATAGGCCACCACCAGCGTCTGACGCTTGGCACTCTCCTTGGGGATATGCGGCATCAACGCCATAAGTTGCGCGTCGATCACCTCCAAGGTCGCGCCACGCTCCCGCTCATCCAGACTCTCACCCACGCAAACGATCGGCTGCAACCCGTCGCGAAACGCTGCCGCCATCTTGCGGGCAACCGTGGCATCATCCTCGCCACAATCGGCGCGCCGCTCGGAGTGGCCGACGATCACATACCGACACCCGATATTGCGCAGCATGATGCCGCAAATCTCACCGGTATGGGCCCCACTCTCGTGTTCAGAAAGATCCTGTCCCCCCAACCGGATGACCGATCCGCACAAGCGCTGCTGCACAGGGAACAACGCCGTAGCTGGCGGGCACACCACCACCTCACACCGTACCGTACCTTCCGAACGCGCGGAAAGACCATTCACGATCCCGTCCGCGAGTTCCTGGGCTGTCTCGATCAGCCCATTCATCTTCCAGTTGCCAACGACCAACATCCTGCGGCGCATTTTCTTAACGGAATCCGCTGCCAAAACAAAGGTGGAACCGACACTTCATGGAAAGCCTGGTTCAACGCACCAGAACTTTTGGAGTATATTCAACCCACTTGTCAAATGCAACGCCAATTTCTCACAAAAACTCACTCTTGAGCGCCCACAAACCCGGATCACCCCGCCATCCGACTGTTCAAGCCTGATCCGCCGGCACCCGATTCTTGCGCACCTCTTCCATGTCCACCTGCTTGACCCGCTCCACCAGATCGACCAGGGCCGCCTCCGGCACCATCCCCGGCTGCATGAACAGAATCGTGCTCTCGCGAAAAATCATCAACGTCGGAATCGAACGGATCTTGAACGCGCCTGCCAACTCCTGTTCACGATCGGTATCCACCTTGGCGAACACCACATCCGTGAACTTCTCTGCCACCCGCTCAAAAACCGGCGCAAAAGCCTTGCACGGTCCGCACCAATCGGCCCAGAAATCGATCACCACGATCTCATTCCCGGTCACCGTCGCTTCGAAATTATCCTTGGTCAAGGCAATGGTCGCCATGGATCTTCTCCACTTCTTTCAAGTTAACCTGCTCACCCGCCAACCGGCCATTCGCACCCCTCCGCGGGGCAAGGGATGCCCGAATTTCGTCTGCTTTCAAACCCCAACGCGCGCAACCAATCCAGCACCACCGCAACAGGTGACAAAAGCGGTTGGGAGAGCTGCCCACGGATCGCATCGAATTCAACCCGTTGTTGCCGAGCACTCACCCCATCGAACAACAAAGCCCACACATCCGCGCAAAGCCGCTCCGGCGTGGCATCATGCTGAATCCTCTCCGGTACCAGTGTGCGACCCGCCACCAGATTCGGCAGGGCGATATGCGCCACGCGAATCACCCGCCGTCCGATCTCATACGTCAACCGGTTCACCCGATACATCACCGTCATCGGCGCACCGCTCAAGGCTGCCTCCAATGTCGCAGTACCGGATGCCACCATGCTGGCATCCGCAACCGCCAACAGCAGACGTGTCACCCCTTTGCGCACCACGATCCGTTCGAAAAAGGCACACGTCGCGGGATCCCCCACCTCACGCATCACCCCATCCAGGTCCGATTCCGTCAGGGTATCGGCCAACGCCAGCACGCAGCGTACCGCCCCACTCTCCTCGACGACCCGCCGGCTCGCCTCGACCATCACCGACAAATGCCGCCGGATCTCCCCCAACCGACTACCCGGCAGCAGTAAAAGCAACTTTTCGTGCGCTGCCAACCCCAATTCATCGCGCATGCGCTGCCGTTCCATCTCACCCGGCAGCGGACATCGCGCCAGGGGATGACCCACGAAGGTCACCGGCAGACCGCTTTGGGCATATACCCCGGTCTCAAAGGGAAACAGCACCAGGAGATGGTCCAACAGCCGCGCCAGTTTGCCTGCCCGCCCGGCACGCCACGCCCACACCTGCGGCCCGACATAATGAATACGCGCTATCCCCAGCGCCCTCGCCCGTCGGGCCAGTAGAAAATTAAAATCCGGCAGATCCACGGTGATCAACAGATCGGGCCGCCGCGTCTCCATCAACGCCACCAACTCGCGGAAGCGCCGGATCAGCGTCGGCAGACGTCGCACCACTTCGACCAATCCGATCACCGAGAGTTCATTCAAATGGCACACCGAATGAAATCCCGCCTGCTCCATGCGCACTCCACCCACCCCAAAACTCTCCAGATCAGGGAAATGGTCACGCAAGTCACTTAACAACGCACCCGCCAGATTGTCCCCCGAGGCTTCGCCCGCCACCAGCATGATCCGCGGTGGTCGACCACACGGCAGCATGTTGCGATGCTCAATCATGCGGGCACGTTCTCCTAAACCGCACCCGTTTTGGGATGCGTAGTGTTTCGCAAGGCCGCGTGCAAAATGCGGGAGTCGTTTCCAAAAAACAAAAAACGATACCCGCGAAGGCGGGTAGTGCCTTACGTTAACCTAACGGATCAACCAAGCTGATTTGACTGATTGCGATGGTCTGGCACGCCAGTCACT
The DNA here is from genome assembly GCA_039908105.1 of Magnetococcus sp. YQC-9. Classification (GTDB taxonomy): domain Bacteria; phylum Pseudomonadota; class Magnetococcia; order Magnetococcales; family Magnetaquicoccaceae; genus Magnetaquiglobus. Next base: position 143 of record JAMOBI010000005.1, on the reverse strand, counting down.
AAACCTTAAAGCCTCTGTCACGCAGCTTTGTTCTTGGGCCATGTTCGCGGGATTGTTTTGCAAAAGACGCAAAACAATCCCGCAAGCCTTGGCGGCGCGCGGCGCATTTTTCGCAAAAGGCGCGAAAAATGCTTCTTTTGAAG
>JAMOBI010000156.1:0-4778 GCA_039908105.1 Magnetococcus sp. YQC-9 | reverse complement strand
AAAGCCGCGTGACTAAAGGCTTTAAGGGTTGGTGACTGGCGTGCCAGACCATCGCAATCAGTCAAATCAGCTTGGTTGATCCGCTAGGTTAACGTAAGGCACCACCGGAGATTCATCTCCCAGGGTTTTGCCTTTAGCGCGCTCTGTCAAAAGTAGCATTTTTTGCGTCTTTTGCGAAAAATGCGTCGCGCGTCGCTTTGGTTGTACAAGAGACATTTTGCGTTTTTTGCAAAACGTCTCTTGCTAAAGGCATGGACAGAACCAGCTAAGCGGTAATCCGATCCCCCCGCCTGCCGCGCTGATGCGAGAACAACGCCTCCATCACCACGATCTTCAATCGTTCGTAGGGGGTGGGTTTGTGCAACACCTCGACATCTTCGGGCACGCCCCCCTTGGCCGCGATTTGCACCTCATCCATGGCTGTCACCACCACGATGTGACTGCGCCGCAATTCGACCGATTCGCGCAGCGCCCGGATCATCTGGAAACCATCCATGGCAGGCATCATCAGATCGGCAATGATCACTTCGGGTTTGTGCAGACCGGCCTGAATCAGCCCGTCATATCCATCCTCGGCCACCACCAGACGCACCGGCAATCCCCAATTGGCCACAACCGCCTTGGTGATCTCGCGCAGGTTTTCATCATCTTCGACCAAGAGCAGGGTCAACTCCGGCAGTTCCGGATCCTGCAACTGTTCGCGTCGTTTGGCCAACAGCAGGTTGATGGAGCTCATCGGGATGCGGCAGTGGCCACCTGCAGTCTTCCACGATTTGATGATGCCCCGTTCCATCCAGTAGTGGATGGTCCGTTGAGAGACTCCCAGGATCTGAGCCGCTTTGGAGGTGGTGACCACGGGATCGGTGACTTCCGGTGTTCTTGGCAAAGGCATGGTGTTTCCAACACTGAAGATGAGAGTGAACCCAACGGCTTGCTAAATTTGCAGGAATTGCCTCAAGAAAAGCAAATTTTACCCTTGAATGGCGATCATACCGACATCATCACGCCTCGGCAAGGAAAAAGTTGGGCATGGGTTTGACAAAACCTTGTTCACTTCCGTGGAGCGGGGGCTTCTGATATCTGCAGGGATAACAATGCAAAAAACGCAAAACAAGCAGAAAAATAACTTGCAACAAAGGCAAAATAAGCAAATAATACGAATCACTCCTATCAGAAACCGTTTCAACAGGTGCGGGATGGATGCCTGCCAGGACTTTGCCAGGAGACGACCATGGTCACGATGCATATCAATGGCGAGTTGTTCTATTTCGATTCACTGCTGATCGCCGAACGGGAGGCGCTGTCGCGTCTTTATGCGATCCATGCACAGGTGATGCGCATCCGGTCGCGGATCAGGAAACTGCAAGGGTTGCTCTGTGCATTGCCGTTTTGCAACCGGGAAGAGGAACGGGTCGCCCATTTGCGTCAGGAAGCGCGCGTCTGGCATGATATCCGCCGCGCCGCCACGCAAAACAGACTCTATTCGTGAGTCGGGTGCCCAAAGGCTGTCAGGCAACGACCGATGCAGCCGACACGGGCCAAGGAAGGCCCACCATTTCGCATGGCGGTCAAGGAGTCCTGATTTGGCATTCACTAAAGAAGCAAGCGTATTTGGCGATTCATGGGATCGACATCTCCAACAGCTCTTTGATGAATCAGTTGGGAGTACCGGATCATGTTGCATGAATCCTTTCGACAAATGGGACGCACCTACGCGGCGGGTGAGATCGTCTATCAACAGGGGGATCCGGCTGAGCAGTTCTATGTGATCCAGCAGGGCCGCGTGGTGATCACCCGCGAAACCGCCACGGGACAGACGCTGTTGGTCGAATCCGGCGAGGGTGAGGTGTTCGGCATCGTGTCGCTCTTTCTGGCCGGACGCCGACGTTTCTCCACCGCGCGTGCGGTGACCGAATCGATCATCATGAGCGTGGACGCCAAAATTTTCATGGCACGTCTCCATCAGGATCCCTCGATCGCTTTTCGGGTCATTCGCCACCTGTCGCAACGGATCCACGATCTCGATCACGCCCTGCCTCCCACGCAACGCAGACGGTTGAACGTCCACGATTTCACCGTCGGGCACCATTTCCTGGTCGTGGAAGACGAGATCGAGTTCTACTCCCTGATCGCAGCCTGGCTTAAACTCGATGACGAAACCCGTGACTCCCCCTGTCAACTCGGCTCCTGCAAGCTGACCCACGCCTGGAGCCGACAGGAGGCCGAACAGCTCCTCGGGCAGGAGAAATTCGATCTGATCCTGCTGGATCTCAATCTCTCCGACAGTCATGGTTATGATGAAACCTTTATCAGAATCAACGAAACAGCACTGGATACACCTATAATTGTATTTACTGGTATGGATGATGATAAACAGGCTGTGCTGGCTGTGGAAGCGGGAGCGCAAGACTATCTGATCAAGGGACAGGTGAGCCGTCGGGCGTTTCATCGCGCCATCCGTCATGCCCTTTCCAGGCACGATCTGTTCCATAAAGCCTTGACCGAACCCGAGATAAAACCCGAAGATCATAGCGGGAAATATTCCTTCCATCTGTTTGACTGGTCGGTCAGCGCTGAACACAAAAAACGTGCCTGACATTCCATACCTTCGGATCCTAGAACGCGGAGAACGAACAACATGCAAACCAATCCCGGAATCGGCAGTGTCGTCAAGTCGGAACTCTTTTCGGAGGCCGAGCCAGAGGACGAGGTGGTCACCAGACATCCGATCGTTGTCAGCGTATCGCGCAACTTCGGCTCCAATGGTGGCAAGATCTCCGAGCTTTTGGCCGAAAGGCTGGGTGTGACCTGCTATGGTCACTCGATGATCGACGAGATGATGAGCAAAACTCAAACCACCAAAAAGCTGATGATGCTCATGGATGAAAAACTTCCGCGCGCCATCGACAGCTTTCTCTACTCACTGTTCGTCAAGCCGGACAACTCGGTGGCCGGTTATTACAAGAACCTCATCAAGACCGTGCTCAATATCTCCAAGCTCGGCGGCGTTATCGTCGGACGCGGTGCACGGTTGATTCTTGCCCACGATCCCTTGGTTTTCCGGGTGAGCATCGAAGGTTCGCGCGATGTCTGCATCAAGCGGGTGGCCGAGCGCGAGGGGATCACCCAGGATGCGGCCAAACGCAAGATCATTGATACCGAAAAGGAGCGTTCGCGCTTCATGAAGGGGCTGTTCAAGCGCTATCCGAACACCCGTACCTACTACGATCTGGAGCTCAATTCCGATCGCATCGATCCGGTGCACGCCGTGGACATCATCGTGCACGCCATGGAGCGCATGGGCTACATCACCGCCGAGCAGGCCAATGCCCCGCAGCATCGCGCCGTACCGATCGAAGTGCGTCCTCTACCGCCGGTTCATCTGGGGTTGCATTTCCTGATCGTCGAGGACGAGACCGAATTCTATTCGCTCATCAAGGGGTGGCTCGAAACCTGGCCGGGTACGGGCGACAAGGACAAGGATGCGATCCGTTCGGCCACGCCCTCGGTCAATCTGACCCACGCCAAGAGCTTCCAGGAGGCGGAGGAATTCCTGGAACACAACCAGTACGACCTGATTCTGCTCGATCTGAATCTCTCCGACAGTCGCGGTCTGGAGCAGACCTTCGGGCGGATCAATCAGAAAATTCGTGACACCCCGATCATCGTTTTCACGGGCATCGATGATGACCAGAAGGCTGACCAGGCGGTGGCCCAGGGTGCACAGGATTATCTGGTCAAGGGGCAGGTGAACAAGAAGACCCTGGTGCGTTCGATCAAGCATGCCCTTTCCAGATATCGGATCATGCGCTCCGGCAAGAAGTGAGCATGAGACGAGGGCTTGAGGGAGGAAGCTGAAAATGGCCAAGATCCTGATCATCGACGATGACGAACCCTTCCGGGTCCATCTGGGCATGCTGTTGCGCAACGCCGGCCATATGGTTCTCGAGGTCGAGTGCGCCTTGAACGCGCTGGACAAGATCGCGCTCGACCCGTTTGATCTGTTGATCACCGACATTTTCATGCCGAGGATGGATGGGTTTGAATTGCTCTCCGCGCTGCTGCGGCATCATCCGCGCATTCGGGTGATCGCCATGAGCGGCGGCGGCATGAGCATGAGTCCGAACTTGGCCTTGAGCGTTGCCAAGAAGCTGGGGGCCAGCGATTTGATCAGCAAACCGTTTCAATCGGCTGAGGTGCTCGGTGCCATCGATCGGGTTCTGGCATCCGATCCGTGAGAGCGGGGAACAGGGATTATCAAGGGATGGTGGGGAGTTCGATGGCAAACATTCTGGTGGTGGATGATGACGAGATCTTCCGGATCTATCTCGTCACGGTGTTGCAGAAGGCCGGATATGGGGTGATCGAGGCGGATGATGGTCAGGCGGCCCTGGAGATCGTTGCATCGACGCGGATCGATCTGATCATCACCGATATCTTCATGCCCAAGATGGATGGTATCGACTTGTTGGCAGCGGTGCTCGAAGAGCATCCGCACGCCCGGATGATCGCCATTTCCGGGGGGTACAAGGCGATGAATTCGCGTCTGACCCTGGAGATGGCTCAATCCTTCGGCGCCATGGATATCATCACCAAGCCGTTTCACGCCGAAACCGTGCTGCAGAAGGTCAAGGCGGCTTTGGATACGACGGAATGAGTTATTAAACCGCACCCATCACGGGATACGTAGTTTTTTGGATGCAAATGAGGCATGATCAGCATGTAACTTTCCTTAATTTGGAGGTGTGACATGCTGAAGGTAGAATATGCCCGGTGGG
>JAMOBI010000155.1:0-5687 GCA_039908105.1 Magnetococcus sp. YQC-9 | reverse complement strand
CGTGCGTTGGAAAAGGAGGCATCCAAAGCAAAGGTTGCGTTGGATGAAACGCCGCAAGAAGAGATGGTTGAGGCCAATCCGACTGCCGGCAAGCGGCGCAAGGATCCGATGATTGTCTCCATAGAAGGTCGTCTGATGGATACTCTGGGGGTGCAGGTTTCCATCACCCATTTGCGTGGCAAGGGAAAGGTGATCGTCGAATATGGCACGTTGGAGCAGCTGGAGTCCTTGGCCGATCGTTTGCTCAAATATCAGGAGTAGGCGGTGAAAGGAGAGCCGAAGCGCTGGCGTTGGCTGGGATGGATTCATCTGCTGCTGATTGTCTTGGTGGCCTGGGAGTTGGCAGAGTGGACCTGGCGTGTTGTGGTGCCGGAGCACGGAATGGTGACTGGATTCACGGAGTCTGAAAGGGGAGGGGAGGGCAATCCAAAGCAGAGTCGGTCGGGCAGGGGGGTGGAGGAGGGGGTACGAGGGGTGTTCGGTGGTTCACTGAAGCAACCTGAAAGGCATGCCAGTGCGCTCAATGGCACGGAGGCCCCGGTAACCAGGCTCAACGCACGACTGCTGGGCATTCTATTCGCGTCGGACAATTCGGTCGTCTGGCGTGCGCTGATCAGCGGAGAGGGGATTGCCGAGGGTTCCTATGGGGTGGGGGAGCGGGTAGGGCCGGCGATGGTGGTGAAAATCGAGTGGGATCGCGTGGTGTTGGAGTTGAACGGACGCCTGGAGACATTGCGGCTTCCGAAGCTGGAGTCCGGGCCGGTCGTGGTGGAGACGAACGCGCGCAAGCAGGTATCGGCAGAGACGCAGGCTTTGATCGGGACGTTGTGGGGTCAGTTTGAAAGTTCAGCTTTATCCGGGGCGCGATCCGAACTTTTTGCAGCAGTTCGGGGTGCAGTCTGGGGATGTGGTGACCTGGGTGAACGGGGTGGAGTTGACCGACCCGATGAAGGGGATGGCGGTTCTGGGAAGCTTAAGTACGGCGCAATCGCTGCAATTTACGGTACAGCGCGGTGCCGAGTCACACGCTTTTGAGTTTCATAGAAAATAGCGCATAAGCCGTACCTGTTTTGGGGTGCGTCGATTTCTGCAGGACCACGAGCAAGATGCGAGCAGCGTTTCCATAATAATGCTCGCGAAGGCGGCGCGCGGCGCATTTTTCGCAAAAAAACGTGAAAAATGTTTCTTGATAAAGAGCGCGCTAAAGTCAAAAGCAAAATCCTGGGAGATGAATCTCCCAGACCCTCTCTTTTTTTTTAATAATAAAAACTACATATTCCAAGCTGGTTACTGTTTAACACTCCACAGCAAGTGTTCTTATTGCATCCAAGAATTGCTTTGCACTCTCAAACCGCTTCTCGGGCTTTTTGGCCAACGCTCGCCGCATCAGCATCCACAACAACCCCTCCCGTTCCAGCTCGGGCGGCGTAAACGAAAGAACCCTCAACGTGACTTCCCGAAAGTCACCTCCAATAAAAGGCTTAACCCCGGTAAGCAGCTCAAACAAAATCACCCCCACGGCAAACAGATCGGCACGCCCATCGACCGCCAACCCCATCAACTGCTCCGGAGGCATAAAACCGTGCGTACCAGTCACCCGCCCCTCAGGCGCAGGCGGCATGTCCAATCGACACGCTGCGCCAAAATCGGCAATTTGAACCCCACCTTCAGCTGTCATGAGCAGGTTGGAAGGCTTCAAATCGCCATGACGATAACCATAATCATGAACATGGGCGACACCTGTCAAAAGTTGTATCATAATCGCCAATGCAGCCGTCTGGTCCGGACGCCACCCGGAGGCCAAACGATCGCGTAACGAGGCCTCGGGCTGCCAGTCAAAAACCATGAACGGCATCTCCCGCTCCTCTCCCTGATCGAGCAACTGTACGATGCTCGGATGAGCCAGCCGTGCAACGATCACCCCCTCCTGCCGCAGACGTTCCGCCCGAATCCTGCCCTCGCCGCACCCCCACAATGGGAATGGAACGGTCTTGATAAGCACCTCGCGACCCTCCACCGGATCTCTTCCACGCAGAATGCCACGCTGCCAGCCGCATTCATCAGAGCTGCAGATGCACCAGCGCCCCAGGGTGGCGGGCATGATCATCAAGAGGCCGCGTGCCGCCTGGCGAGCTGACAATAACTGGCCACCGTGGCGCGCATACTCTCCTGCTCATCAGGAGTCAAGGGACGCAGCGATTTGGCCGGCGAGCCGATCCACAACTCACCAGCAGCCACGCGCTTGCCGGGTGCGACCAGCGAGGCGGCACCGACCATGGCACCGGCTTCCACCACCGCGCCATCAAGCACAATGGCGCCGATGCCGATAAAGCTGCCATCCTCCAGGGTACAGGCGTGCAGATTGACATGATGGCCAATGATCACATCATCACCGATGATCAGCGGCACACCGTTCGGGTAACGCTTCGTGGCACGATTGACATGCAGCACCGAGCCGTCCTGAATGTTGCTGCGGGCGCCAATGCGGATTGGATTGACATCCCCGCGAATGATCGCGCCGGGCCAGACGGAACTTTCGGCACCGATCACCACATCACCGATGACCACCGCATCCGGATGCACATAGGCGGTGGGATCGATACTGGGCAGAATGCCCTCAAACGGACGGATTGGCATGGCGAACGCTCCAAATGAAGGTGGCTTTGAAAAATCAGCTCATGTTAACGGGCCTGTCCGGCCTTGGCAACCGCAACCCCGGTGACATGCTGAATCGGAATGGTAATTTTATTTGACTTTTGTGGGCGCTGACATCATGTTTTCAGACGCGCGTCGATCATTAACGAATAATTCGCCACACGTCATGCCAAAAGAGTCGTACCCTGCAACTCAAGGAGGATCCCGATGAATCTGGTGGAGTTGATCACCCAGGCCGAACCGCTTCTGCAATCCGGTCAAAACGAACCGGTTGTCGCCCTCTATCGGGCGTGGCTGGCCGAAAACCCTGGCGATCCCCAGACCCATTTCGCACTCTACAATCTGGGGGTGGTGCTGCTGAATATGCAGGAGCTGACCGGGGCACGTCAGGCATTCGAGGAGTCGATCCGCCTGCAACCCGATTTTTATGCCCCTTACATCAATCTGGGCAACATTCTGGAGCGGCTCGAAGGACCGACCGCTGCCGCAAACTGCTGGCGCACCCTGACCGACCGGCTGCCGATGGTGACCGGCGAGAACATCGGGTACAAGACTGCGGCCTTCAAGCAGATCGCCCGGGTGCTCAACATGGCCGAGGCCGAAGCGGTCTTGCGGCAGAGCCTGGAGATTGATCCGTATCAACACGAGGTGATCGAGCATTGGATCAACTGGCGGCAGGTGCAGTGCATCTGGCCGGTGATCGTCCCCTTTGAGCGCTGCGACCGTACCCATTTGATGAAGGGGTTTGCGCCGCTCTCCCTGGGGGTCTATACCGATGATCCGCTCTTTCAACTCGCCAATGCGGCGATGTACCACCGCTCCGAGATCGGACAGCCGCGCCCGGTCTATCTGGATGCCCATGCCGCCTTGAAACGCGCTCCATCCGCGCGGCCCCGCATCGGTTATCTCTCCTCGGATCTGCGCATTCATGCCATTGGCTATCTCATGGCCGAGATTTTTGAGCTGCACGATCGGCACAAGGTCGAGATTTTCGTCTACGCCATGGGTATCCAGACCGACGATGCGATCAAGCAGCGCATTCAAGGCGCGGTTGAACACTGGTGCGATCTGCACCATCTAACCGATGTTCAGGCCGCAGAGCGGATCCAGGCGGATGAAATCGAAATCCTGGTCGATGTCAACGGCTATACCCACAGTGCCCGCACCAAGATGCTCGCCATGCGCCCGGCACCGGTGATCGTCAACTGGCTTGGCTATCCGGGTACCATGGGCTCGCCTTACCACCACTATCTGATCAGCGACGGCTTCATCATTCCGCCAGAGCTGGAGTTCTGCTACTCGGAAAAGGTGTTGCGGCTGCCCTGTTATCAACCCAACGATCGCAAGCGATGGGTGGTGGAGCACCGTCCCGACCGCTCCGAGGCGGGATTGCCCGAGGGGGTGATGGTCTACGGCTGTTTCAACGGGGTCAAAAAGATCACCGCCGTCACCTGGGAGTTGTGGATGCGCGTGCTCGAGCGCGTACCGGCGAGCATCCTGTGGTTGCTCTACGAAAACGACAGCGCGCGAGACCGGCTTGTCGCCATGGCCGCACAACGCGGCATTGCCCCCGAGAGGATCCTTTTTGCCCCGCGCAAGCCCAATCAGGAACATATGGCCCGCTATCCGCTGGTCGATCTGATGCTTGATACCACCCCGTATGGTGCGCATACAACGGCCTCCGACGCATTGTGGATGGGGGTGCCGATTCTGACCATGGCCGGCCTTTCGTTTGCGGCGCGGGTGTGCGGCAGTCTGGTGCGTGCTGCGGGACTGTCTGAATTGATCTGTTCCACCCCGGATGAATTCGTCGCCCGTGCGGTAGAGCTGGGCACCAATCGATCCTTGCTGGAGAGTTATCGGGCACGGCTGCGTGCCAATCGCGACACCTGTGAGCTGTTCAACACCCCGCTGTTGGTTGAACGGTTGGAGGATCTCTATTTCGAGATGCACCGGAGCTTCCGGGAGGATCGATTGCCGCGTCCGGATCTGGCCAATCTGGAGGTTTATCAGGAGGTCGGCATCGAACTCGATACCCATGGGGTGTGGTTCGGTTCGGTCGAGCGATTGGCTTTCGCCTATCTGGAAAAGCTGGCCGCGCGCGATCGTCTGGCCATGCTGCCCGAGGATGCACGGTTGTGGTCGGATGTGATGCGTGCCCGTTTTGCCTCGCCTCCCGAGCCCATCTGGCTGGATGCGGTTGGTACGTTGAGGCAGGCCGGAAGGGTGTCGCCGACCGTCCCCCAACCGCAAGCGGTTGGAGCGTTGGCCCCGGCCCCGATGGCCGCGCCACCTTCCGAACCTTCAAGGCTGGATGCGGTCTGTGCATTGGATGCGGCCAATGATCTGGACGGGTTGATCGCGCAGGTCACGGGTGACATGAACAATCCGACGGCCTGGATGCTGGTGACGGCCCAGGCGCTGGCCATGGGACGGGTGCGGGTGGCCTACGTGATTGGCATGTTGCTCGCGAATGCCGGTTATGGCCATGTGGTGATTTCGGTGGCGTTGGGAATGGGGGGGGTGGTGTTTCACAATCCGATGGAGGAGGCGCGGGGATCACAGGATCTGGTGGCTCAGATGGATGCCCTGTCGGAGGAGCAACGACACACTTTGGTGGTGCAGGTGATCGATCCAGTGCTTGAGGCGATGCGCGGGCTGGGGGGTGAAGCGGTGGAGCGGTTTAAAATGGTGTTGAATCAAGCGAAGGACAACATGGGGTCAATCCAACCGCATCCAGCTTGGAATGTGTAGCCTTTACTGGTAAAAAAAAGAGCGGGTCTGGGAGATTCCTCTCCCAGGGTTTTGCCTTTGACTTCAGCGCGCTCTTTTCAAGAAGCGTTTTTGCGAAAAATGCGCCGCGCGCCGCCTTCGCGGGAGTCGTTTTTTGTTTTTCGGAAACGACTCCCGCATCTAAACCGCAACCATCACGGGATGTGTAGTTCCATTAATAGGGGTCCAGGGGGATTATCCCCCTGGTGGGATCCAAGGGCAAAGCCCTTGGGACTTTGTTTTTGACTTTAGCGCGCTCT
>JAMOBI010000154.1:0-5415 GCA_039908105.1 Magnetococcus sp. YQC-9 | reverse complement strand
CAAGAAGCATTTTTCGCGCCTTTTCTAGAAAAATGCGCCGCGCGCCGCCAAGGATTGCGGGATTGTTTTGCGCCTTTTGCAAAACAATCCCGCGAACATGGCCCAAGAACAAAGCCGCGCGACTAAAGGCTTTAAGGGTTGGTGACTGGCGTGCCAGACCATCGCAATCAGTCAAATCAGCTTGGTTGATCCGCCAGGTTAACGTAAGGCACCACCGACGCTCTCATCCGTACTGTTTTTTCTCCCGGAAGTCGTCACCCTCTTCCTGCATGACCAGGGCCTTGAAGGCACATTTCTGACACTGCTCCTTTTTGAACTCAAAGGTGCCACGTTTGTCGTCGGCACCGCCACACGAGGAGGTGGAACAGAAGGTTCCCTCGATGTTCCAACAGGCGCGCCCGGCATCCCGTCCACCGTTCAACCCGTTATAAGAGCCGATCAGGCTCACCGGGCAATAACTGCCATCCTGGTTGGGCGCATGCCGGCTGCGACCACAGTTGAAATACTCCCGCTGCCCCAGAGGGGTGAACCATCACGCCCGTCCCGCAGCCTCCAGGTGTCTTGAAAGTCCAAAATCCCAAGCGCCTCACCCTTGGATCCCACCAGAAACCAATGCACCCCTGAACCCGGTCAGACCATTACAAAGATGGGGGGAACCCCCGCCCATGGCACCCCATAAGGGAGTTTCACGGTCAAAACGACGCAACCCGAGATGGTTGCGGTTCAACAAACATGGGGCAGAGTAGTCAATTTCTCGTCGATGTCAATGATTGAGTGACAAAACGGGATTTCGATACGAAACAGTGCGCCCTTTTCCGGCCTGCAGCGGATCCGCAGCGAGCCTGCCATCAGACCGATCCACCCCTTGGCGATCGCCGGGCCGAAACCCGAACCGTAAGGGAAGCCCGGGAGCGACTGATGACCGGAGCTCAGCGGCTTGAAGAGCGCTTTGCACTGGTGGTTGTTCAAACCATTGCCGGAGGCGCGGATTTCACACCTCAAGCGGATCGTCTCATGCGAGGCTGGCAGAAAACGGATTGTCAGGCGGATCTCGCCGCGCGGGGTCAACTTGAGGGCCAGGGTGAGCAGATTGGTGAGCGCCTGACCGGTGCGCAGCGCATCGCCGATCAGCCGTTCGGGCAGGGAGTCCGGCGGATCGGTCAAAAAATCGATACCAGCAGCCCGGGCCTGGATCGCAAACCGATCGTTGAGCTCGGCCAACAGCGCGGCGGGATCAAAAGGGGCCATCTTTGACGGCGGCGCATTTTCGGCACGGATGCGGGCGTAGTCGAACATCTCGTCGAGGATGGTATGCATGGTGAGTGCTGATTCACGGATCACCCCGGACTGACGCCGCACCTTCTGGAGATCCTCTGCGTTTTCCAACAGTTCCGCCATGCCGAGGATGGCACTCAAAGGGGTGCGCAGTTCATGCGCCAAAGCGGTCAGACAGTCGATCTCGGTGCGTGGCGCACAGGGCGGATTGCCGGATGGTGTCGAGAGATCGGCAGGCGTCATGAGCGGCAAGGCGGATTTGGGCATGAGATCTCTTTCAATTTGGTTTGGGGAGTGCATCTTGAAACCTGCATGCGAGCCGGGTGCCAAGTGGTCGGTCAAAAAATGACAATCTGATGTTGCAATGCGGGAGTTGATTTGACGCGCCGAGTCGATTATGTTATATTTCTTTAATTCATTCAAACCGGGTCGAACGGCGCATTCCAGGTCATTGAGGATGAGATGGGGCAGCGGGCACTGTTTCTCGATCGGGACGGCGTGATCAACGAGGATCACGGCTATGTCCATCAGGTGGAGAGGATCGATTTCATCGACGGAATCTTCGATCTGACTCGCGCGGCCAACCGACTCGGCTATCGGGTGGTGGTGGTGACCAATCAGGCCGGCATTGGTCGCGGCTACTACACCGAGGCGCAATTTTACGCTCTGACCGACTGGATGCAGACTGAATTTCTCCGGCACGATGCCCGCATTGATGCGGTCTACTTCTCCCCGTATCACCCCACCGAGGGGATCGGCCCCTATCGACGCGAGGATCCTTCCCGCAAACCGGCTCCCGGAATGATCCTCACCGCCGAGCGGGAGCTTGAACTGGATCTGGCGGAATCGCTTTTGATCGGCGACCGCGTGAGCGATATCCAGGCCGGCATCGCGGCTGGGGTCGGGCAATGTCTGCTGTTGGCGCGTCAACCCGTAAACGCACCACCGGAGCCACCCTGCCGGGTGATCGGCACGCTTCAGGATGCCATCGATTTTTTGTCCTCCAAAACTTAAACCGCACCCAGCTTGGAATGTGTAGTTTTTACTGGTAAAAAAAAGAGAGGGTCTGGGAGATTCATCTCCAGGGTTTTGCTTTTGACTTTAGCGCACTCTTAACAAGAAGCATTTTTTACGAAAAATGCGCCGCGCGCCGCCTTGCAAAAAACGACGCATCCCAAAATGGGTGCGGTTTAAAAACAGGATGGAGGAAATACCCCTGACTCCCACCTGTGGAACTCCGAAGGGCGTTCCACAGTACAAACAAAAAAGCGAACCCATCATGAAAAAGGAGCTTTCCAGCATGAGTACCCCATGGACGGAACGGATCCGCGCCGAAATCGAGGCATCGATGCGCGTCAAGAGTGCCATTTTGCGGGATACCGCCTTGATCACCCAGGTTGAGTCTTTGGCCAGCGACTGCCTGGCCTCGCTCAAGGGGGGTGGCAAGATCATCTTTGCCGGCAATGGCGGCAGCTTTGCCGATGCCCAGCATTTGAGCGCCGAATTCACCTCGCGACTCTGCTACGATCGCGCCCCGGTGGCCTCGATCGCCCTGGGAACCAACAGCTCGGCGATCAGTGCCATCGGCAACGACTACGGCTATGAACAGGTCTTTGCCCGCGAACTCGACGCCCTGGGCAAGGAGGGGGATGTCTTCATCCCGATCACCACCAGCGGCAACAGTCCGAATATTCTGGCCGCCGTCGAAGTGGCCAGACGGCGCGACATCACCACCATCGGGCTGACCGGACAGGCGGGCGGCAAACTTTTCACCCTGTGCGACTGCATCCGGATCCCGTCTACCGAGACGGCACGCATCCAGGAGAGCCACATCATGCTCGGCCATATCCTCTGCGCTCTGGTGGAACGGACTCTGTTCCCGCGCTGATCTTTGACAACCGGTTGAACAAGTTGCGTGAAATGGGTGGATTTCTTGGCCTTGACAGGTTGTAAAGCGCTGTTTATTCTTCCACACTCCGGATCGTGTCACTTCAGGCGTCAAGAGGCAAAACCACCATGAATCGAAAACTCATCATCATGCGGCATGCGAAATCGGCCTGGGATACGGATGCCGTTTCGGATTTCGAGCGCCCGCTGGCCAAACGCGGCCTGCAGGATGCCCCGCGCATGGGCGAATGGCTCTCTGATCAAGGGGTTATCCCGGATTTCATCGTCTCCTCGCCAGCGTTGCGCGCCAAGCAGACCATCCTGGAGGTGTGCAAGGTGCTCGACATCAAGAAAAAGGCCGTGCAGTGGGATGCGCGCATCTATGGCGCCGGCACCGAAGAGCTGCTTGAAGTTCTCTCCGAGGTGCCCAAACAGACCGGCATCGCCATGATCGTCGGCCACAATCCGGGGCTGGAGATGCTCTTCTCCCACCTGGTGCGCCATGCCATGGAGATGCCCGGCCTGGACGAATGGGGCGAAGCCGGTGTGATCAAGACCGCCACCATCGCCTACTTGGAGACCCCGAACGACTGGCAGCACCTCACGCCGGGGTGTGCCAAACTGCTCAACCTGATCTCGCCGCGTCAGCTCTCCGAGTAACGCATGACGCCAACGCCGACCTCTTCCCCCCCCTGCTCTCCACCCTCCCCTGAGGATTCCGGCCTGCGGTCCGCGTTGAATCATCTGCGCGCCACCGAAGCCGACCGTTTGCAACAACTGAGCGACTGGCTGCGCATTCCCTCGATCTCCAGCGATCCTGAAAACATACCGGATATGGTCGCCAGTGCTGCCTGGTGCGCCGATTTCTTGAATCGGGCCGGTCTGGATGCGGTCACGATCCATCCGACCGCCGGCCATCCGATCGTCACCGCCAGCTGGCGCCACGCGCCGGGGGCACCGACGCTGTTGATCTACGGTCATTACGATGTCCAGCCGGTCGATCCATTGGCCTTGTGGGAGGCCGACCCCTTTGATCCGCTGGTGCGTGATGAGCGGATCTTCGCCCGCGGCAGCGCGGACGACAAGGGACAGATCCTGATGCACATGCAGGCGGTCGCCGCCCTTTTGGCGACCACGGATACCCTGCCGATCAACGTGGTGTTTCTGATCGAAGGCGAGGAGGAGATCGGCAGTCCCAATCTGCCGGAATTCTTGATCGCGAATCAGGCGTTGTTGCAGGCCGATCTGGCCATTGTATCGGATACCTGCCAGTGGGCCGAGGGAATCCCATCGATCACCGCCGGATTGCGGGGTCTGGCAGCCTTTGAGATCGAGCTGACCGGTGCCAACCGCGATCTCCACTCCGGCAGTTTCGGGGGTGCGGTGGCCAATCCGCTGGAAATGCTGGCCCGCATGCTCGCCACGTTGAAGGATGAGCACGGGGTGATCCGGGTTGCCGGCTTTTTGGACGACGTGCGCGATCCGACCTCAATCGAACGGTTTCGGGTAGCCGAATTGCCGTTTGACGAGCGGGAGTTTCTGGCTTCGATCGGCATTGAGACCGGTTGGGGCGAGGCGGGTTACGCACTGCTGGAGCGGCTCTGGTATCGTCCAACCATCGAGATCAACGGCCTGTGGGGCGGCTACACGGGACCGGGTGCCAAGACGGTGTTGCCGGCCAAAGCGCACGCCAAGCTGTCAATGCGGCTGGTGCCGGATCAGACCCCGGAGCGGGCGTTGCAGCAGGTGATGGCCCATCTGAACGCCGTGGTGCCAGCGGGGATGCGTTTGGAGCTCACACCGAGGCCGGGCGGCGGTCTGCCCTGGCGGTTGGATACGGAGTTGCCGGCGGTATTGGCCGCACGTCGGGCGTTGCGAGAGTCGTTCGGGCGCGAGCCGGTGATCATCGGTGAGGGAGCGACGATTCCGGTGGTGGCCGACTTTGAACGGTTGTTGGCCATCAAGACCTTGTTGGTTGGGTTCTCTCTGCCGGATGCCAAGCCGCATGCGCCGAATGAAAACCTGCATCTGCCATCGTTTCACATCGGCAGTGAGAGTCTGGTGCGGTTGCTGTACGCACTGGTGTAGCGGTGGAGAAGCGCTGAAACTTAAACCGCACCCAGCTTGGAATGTATAGTTTTTATTGGTGAAAAAAAAGAGAGGGTCTAATGGTATGGTCCGCCCCGCTCCAAACGGCAGCAGTGTGCCACGGCATCGAAATGTGCCAAGATGGAGCTGATATCAACCATCAAA
>JAMOBI010000153.1:0-6317 GCA_039908105.1 Magnetococcus sp. YQC-9 | reverse complement strand
ATGCGTTCGGCAGCCGAAATGCGGGTGACCGAGAATGGTCATGTGCTGGCGCTCTCCGCAGCGGGTGCAGGGATGAGTCGCGTGGCCGCGTTGAACGATCGCTGGGGCGGCATGACAGCGGTCAAGTGGTTGAAGAGTCTGGACAAGAGCCTGGAGGATCCGCGTGCTTTGGCCGAATTCGCCGCCCGTCTGGAGGCGTTGCGGGATTTGTTGCGGCGCGCCCCTGGCCGCATGCTGCTCGTCGGCGAGGAGGAGGATTTCGCCGATTTCGGGGCAGCGCTCACCGATCGGTGGGGCGGACGGGATTACAGCTCTGATTCATCCGGCGGCATTCGCGTCGGCGAACTGGTGGGTGCGCAAAAACATGCCTGGGCCACGGTAACGCAGATTCACTTCTGCGCGCGGGTACATAAAACCGTTCCCTATGCCCATCCGGATGCCCCGGCTTTGGCGGTGTTGGGATTGTATTTGAAAAACGGACATCTGCACCGTGCCATCCGGGAGCGCGGCGGTGCCTATGGTGGGGGTGCGGGCTACGATGCCGACAGCGGGTTGTTTCGTTTCTACTCCTATCGTGATCCGCGCGTGGAGGAGACCCTGGCCGATTTCCAGCACTCTTTGGAGTGGCTCATGGCTGGCAAGGCCGAGGCGCGCGCGTTGGAAGAGGCGATTCTCGGCATGATCGGGGTGATCGATCGGCCCGGATCCCCGGCTGGCGAGGCCAAACGGGCGTTTCACGATGCGTTGTATGGCCGGTATCCGGTGGTACGACGGGCCTTTAGGCAGCGGGTGATGGCGGTGACGGAAGAGGAGTTGCGTCGTGTGGCCGGGATTTATCTGGCACCCGAGGCGGCCGGATATGGTCTGGTGACCAATTCCGAGGTGATGGAGCGGCGGTTGGGTGAGGAATGGATTAAGCGGACATTGTAAGGGGGAAGAAGATCTATTACAGGGGGCTGGGAACCTTTGATTCCCGGCCCCCTGTAGCAGCTGCTGTCTTGCGCTCCGCGTTGGTCGATTCAATCCCGGCCCGGATGGCATACCGCTTTTTTTTAACCGCCACTCACTTCCCGCGCAGACTGTAGGCCATCGCGATATCTCGTGGCAGTGCCCGCAATCGTCCACCCTGCCCTTCCGCTGGACACTTCACATCATCCACCAATGTGGCATTCGGCAACGCCTCTGGACCTTATGGCCGAGTCATCGTAGACTTTGGATGCTTGGTGAAACGGAAGAGGGCTTAAGCTGGAGAGCAACCTGCTGAGGGATAACCCAACCAGGGCTCACCGAGCCGATAACCGTGACGAAGGTTTCTTCCCCTTCCCCCCGTTCACGCCAACACCTCGGATGGCAGACCCCTGCACCGATGATCTTTTCATTGTGGAGCGGAACCATGACGAACAATCAGTCAAAACAAACCAATCTGGAACGCCTCGAGACGGTTTTCAAGGAGGTGTTCGATGATTCCGCCATCGTTCTCACGGAACGAACGACCCCTGCGGATATCGAAGCCTGGGACAGCTTGAGCAACCTGCGAATGTTCATGGCGTTGGAAAATGAGTTCGGCATCCGGTTTGCGACCCAGGAGATCGGCCATGTCCAGGATGTCGGTTGGCTGGTGGATCTGGTGGATTCAAAAATAATCTCGTAAAATTCATTGAGATTTATACAATCAGAGTTCTATTGGATCGGGAATGGATCATTCTCCATGGTCTTTTGAGCAGCTTCCCTGGTTGCCCTTGCCATCTGCGGATTTCGCGCGATTGAGCGATGCGCTTCCTCAGTTACCCTGCCCGGAACGGATTCGCACCGTATGCACACTGGCCGGATCGGCATTGAACACCGATCAGTCGATTCGGCTTGCCCGACGCTGGCGCAAAGCGCGTATCGAGTGTCCCCGAACGGGTCTGCCCACCTTTCGACTGGCCATTGCGAGTAATGCCACCCTGGGCCTGATTCTCCCTTGTATCGAAGTGAGTGCCTTGCGGCATGGTTTGCATCTGGAGGTCATTGCGACCGATTTTGGTCAGACCATGCAGGCCGCCCTCGATGTGAACTCTTCTGTGAACGCGGCTCGACCGGATGCGATTTTGATGGCCATGGACCATCGTGGTCTTCCGTTTCTGCCCGGATTCGATCCGGAAGCGACGGATTCGGTTTGCGAAACGCTCGATCATCTGGAGCGGATGCGGGATGGTTTTTTGAGGAATGGTTGCCAGGCGGTCATCTGGCAGAATCTGGCTCCCACTCCCGAGGGGTTGTTCGGATCGCTGGAACCGATGATTCCGAATACCTGGCGTTGGCGTATCGAACGGTTCAATCAGGGATTGATCGAACGGCTGCAGGGATCCTCCGATCGGTTGCTGGATGTCGCGGGCTTGGCCATGGCGGTCGGTTTGCACCGCTGGCATGACGCTCGGGGGTGGCAGCAGGCGCGTCTGCCGTTTTCCACGGCCTGCGTGCCGCTGTATGCCGATCACCTGTCTCGATTGCTGGCAGCCATGCGAGGCAGGAGTCGAAAGTGTCTGGTGCTTGATTTGGACAATACCCTTTGGGGTGGGGTCATCGGTGATGACGGCATGACTGGCATCCGGATGGCCGAAGGGGATCCGGTCGGGGAGGCGTATCGGGCGATGCAGCGTCTGGCGCTCGATTTGCGTGCGCGGGGGATCCTTTTGGCGATCTGCTCCAAAAATGATGCCGAGATTGCCAGCCGGGCGTTCCGGGAGCATCCGGAGATGATCTTGCGACCCGAGCACATCGCCGTGTTCATCGCCAATTGGGAGGACAAGGCCAGCAATTTGCGACGCATCGCCGAGAGGTTGAACATCGGGATTGACAGCCTGGTTTTCGTGGATGACAACCCAGTGGAGCGTGCCCAGGTACGCAGTGCCTTGCCCGAGGTGGCCGTGCCAGAGTTGCCCGAGGATCCGGCGTTGTATGTCACAACGCTGTTGGCGGGCGGCTATTTCGAGGCAATCGGATTTACCAGTGAGGATCGGCAACGGGCGGATCAGTACCAGGCCAATGCCACCCGGGAGGAGAGTCGGGCAGAGCATGCCGATCTGGATGGATTTCTGCAATCCCTTGAAATGCGGCTTCTCATGCAACCGTTCGATGCGCTCGGACGCGCGCGCATTGTGCAATTGGTCAACAAGACCAATCAGTTCAATCTCACCACGCAGCGTTACGATGCGCGTGAGATCGAACGGATGGAGCAGGATCCCTCGAAATGGACGCTGCAGGTACGACTGCTCGACCGATTCGGCGACAATGGCATGATCAGCGTGGTGATCATCGACAAACGCGCGGATGGCTGGATGATTGAAGCGTGGCTCATGAGTTGTCGGGTGATCAGTCGGCGGGTTGAGGAGGCCGTGTTCGAGCGGATCGTGGCTGCGGCTCGGCAGGCCGGGGTGGAGGTGCTGTTGGGATCCTATGTGGCCACGGAGCGCAATGGCCTGGTCAGGGAGCATTACCGGAAATTGGGTTTTGAACGACTCTCCGGAGATGATGCGGCCTCGATCTGGCGTTTTCGGGTGGCCGATCATGTAACGCGTTCGTTGCCCATGATCATCGAAGAGAATTGACCGCACATGACCGCCACGGCATACGAATTGGTATTGGATTGGCAAGCGTCGAATCGTTTTGCGCAGCTTTCCGGAGATTTCAATCCGCTGCATCTGGATGCCGAGGATGCGCGTCGCATGCGTTTTGGTACCACCGTGGTGCATGGCATGCATCTTTGTCTGAGCCTGTTGGAAAACTGGTGTGTCGGCGTGGGTGGCCGGCTGCGTCTGGTGGCGGTGAAGGGGGAGTTCAATCGTCCGGTGCCCAGCGGAAGAGCGGTGGAGGTCCATTTGCGCGAGCAGTCGCCGGGTCGCGCGGCATGGATGGTGCGTATCGGTGGTCAGAAGGCATGCACGCTGCGGGTGGAGTACGTAGAGGAACCGCTCCAGGACAGCTTTCCGCAAGCGACATGCGTTCGGTATGGCACGCTGACACCAGGCGTCTGCCGGATACAGGCCATCGGTACGGTATCCGGTTTGAAAGGAAAAACTCCGCTGATGATGGATCCGGAGTTGCTCGAGGGGCTGTTTCCCGCGTTGGCGCATGGTGTTCATCCGGATATGGTGGCGATGTTGCTGGCGGCAACACGCGTGGTCGGCATGGAGTGTCCGGGTCAGGCGGCCCTGTTTGCCTCGTTTCGCATGCATGCGGGCGAGACATCCGGGTACATCGGCGCGCCAGAGGCCGATTTTGAGGTACGACAGATGGATGAGCGGATTGGTCAGGTTGCGCTCACTCTGAGCGGTGCTGGCATCGAGGGGGGAATGGAGGCCTTTTTTTCGGATCCGATCGTGCGGCAACCTTGCATGGCGGAGATTGCCGATCGGTTGGGGGTGTTGAAGTTTACGAATGTTCATGCCTGGATTATCGGCGGTTCGCGGGGGTTGGGCGAGACCACCGCCAAGATCATTGCTGCCGGGGGTGGCAGGGTGGCGATCGGTTATCATTTGGGGGAGAGGGATGCCCGTCGCGTGCAGACGGAGATTCGCGAGTACGGTGGAACGTGTGAGATTTTTCGCCACAACGTACTGAATCCCGATGGCTCGCCACCGTGGAGCGGGGTTGAAGCGATGACGCATCTGTTCTACTTCGCTTCGCCGAAGATCCTGCTCAACCCCTGGAATCGTTGGCAACAGGAGCGGTTTGACGATTATTGCAGCTACTATGTGCGCGGATTTCTTGAAACCGTGATTCGGAATGCCTCTCATCCGGATCATGTCGCCAGAGGTGTGAAGGTGTTTTATCCATCCACGGTGTTTCTGGATCGGCAGGAACCCGGGGTGTTGGAATACATCGCGGCCAAGGCTGCGGGTGAGGTGGTTTGTCGTGGGCTTGGCAGGGATCATCCGTGGATCGTGTGTGAAGCGGTTCGTCTGGAACCCCTGTTGACCGATCAGACCGCTTCGCGGACAACGGGTGTCGAAGAGACGTTGAGCCATCTGTTGGCGGTATTGCAACGCTACGCGGTTTCTCCGCACGGATCATGAGGGGCGTCCGGGTTTATGCTGTTTAATTCACAAATTTTTCTGATTTTTGCAGCCATATTTTTTGCTTTCTGGCCATGGTTGCGTCGCGGCAATACGTTGCGGTGGACCTATGTGACCGTGGCGTCGTTTGTATTTTACGGATGGTGGGATTATCGCTACCTGCTGTTGTTGATCCTCAGCGGCTTGATTGATTTCTGCATGGCATTGCTGATCGCCTCTCATCCAGCGCGACGCAGGCTCTTGATGATGATCTCGATTGCCAGCAATCTGGGCATCCTGTTCAGCTTCAAATATATCCAGTTTGCTGCAGAAAACGTGACTTTGGTGGCCACCTGGTTCGGCATGGAGGCCTCCCTGGTAGAACGAATCCCGCACTTCATGCTGACCGTGCCGATCGGAATCAGTTTTTACACCTTTCAATCCATGAGTTATACGCTGGATGTCTACTCGGGTCAGCTGAAACCGACACGGAATCTGCTGCACTATTTTGCCTACCTCTCCATGTTTCCACAATTGTTGGCCGGTCCGATCGTGCGGGCAAAAGATATCCTGCCGCAACTTCTGACCTGTCGTGAGGTGAGCGCCCAGGAACGTTGGTTGGGATTGCGACTGATCGCGCATGGTTTTTTCAAAAAGGTGGTGATAGCCGATCATTTAGCGGTTTTCGTCAACGCGGCCTTTGGCAACGCGACGATTCAGGGCAGCGGCGTGTATTGGTGGCTGATTGCCCTGGCGTTCACCGTGCAGATCTATTGCGATTTTTCCGGATACAGCGATATCGCTCGTGGCTTGGGCAAATGGATGGGCTATGACCTCCAGCTCAATTTCAATCGCCCTTATGGGGCCACGTCGATGCAGGAGTTCTGGAACCGCTGGCACATCTCACTGACATCATGGTTTCGCGATTACATCTATTACCCTCTGGTGCGACGCAATCTGGACACCATTCGTTCGGGATCCGATTGGAACGGCCAGCTGCGTCTGCTCACCTATCTTTGGATCACCATGCTCGCTTCCGGATTGTGGCACGGCGCGGCTTGGCATTTCGTGGTCTGGGGAGCGGCGCATGCCCTGTTTCTGTCGGTGGAGAATCTGACCAAATGGCCCTCCAGGGTCAAACGGTTGCCAGGTGGGAAATGGTTGGCCTGGAGTTTGGTGATGCTGCAAGTGATCGTGGCCATGGTGGTGTTTCGTGTTCAGTCGATGGAGCAGCTCGGTCAGATTCTGATCCGGATGTTTACCTTGGAGAATGGTCTGAGT
>JAMOBI010000152.1:0-9535 GCA_039908105.1 Magnetococcus sp. YQC-9 | reverse complement strand
CGATCCATCATCACTGCCCTGATCACCGCCCGGAGTGCAAGCACGGAATCTTTAACAAAATTGGCAGCTTGAAAAAAATCCTCGCGGGAAGCGCAGAAACCTGGGGATAGTAGTACAGATGCTCCAGCCGGCGAAGGCCTGATCGCCCTTGACCATGGCCTGGTTGTACTGATTCAGAATGTGCTGGCTCACGGTGGCCAGAGGATCGCGCCAGGGACGCACGAATACGTTGTACATGTGGATCATCGGTATGCCTGGCGGTTCCCAGGAGACGTCACGCTCCATCAGCAGACGGCTGGTCTCGCCGAGCAGGAGAGCGCATTCCATCTCTTCTTCCAGCTTGCCGCCGGCGAAGTTGATGCTCAACCAGATGAAATACCAGGCGGCTTCAGCGACCAGACCATCGCGGAACATGCGCAGGGCGATACCGATGATGAAATGCAATACCAGGGCGGGCGAACTGAAATAAAGTCCCATGAAAATGGGCAGCAGCCAGCGGGAAATAAAGGCGAAATCGGGCTGAGTGGTCGTGGGCATGCCCGCCAGTTCCAGGGGGGTGCGTCCGGCCAGTTGTGTCATGACCAGTCTGCGTGCCTCGTTGATCTGACGGAACATGCGGGCAGATGAGAGTGGCATCGGATAATCGAGATGGCGCAGGATGTCGGCGCACAGACGATGCAGCGGTTCGAGTCGGGAATGAGCCAGATAAAGCATGGGCAGGTGGATCAGGAGTGGCAGGTGATCCTTGAAGTCTGGACAGCGGCTGGTCACTTCGGCGCGCAACGTTTCCAATTGCTCCAGATCCTGGGAGGTCGCCGCCGTGGCGGCTGCCGCGTGTCGCAATGCGAGGGAGAGATCGAAAAACCGGGACCAGCCGTTCTCGCCCAGCATGGCCATGGCTGTCGTCAGATAACGCTGTGAGAGTTGAAGGGCCAGTGCATCCCGGGCGCGGTTGCCTGCGGCCAGCAACAACCGGGCCGCAGCCAGGCGGGTCTCTTCATCGAGCAGCTCGAAAGAGCCCTCCAGGAATTGTTCTGCCACGGCGAACAGGTGCGTTTCCTGGTCGCGTTCGGAGAGTGACGCCAAAAGACGCCTTCCCATCTCCAGGCGGAACGGAATGACGCGATCCTCGGGAATCCAGGCGATGGCAGCCTCCTGCACCCGGTCGTGGGTGAAGCGAAAGCGCGTGTTTGCGGAGCGTTCGGCCATGGACTGATCGTTTAAGGGCCGATGGAGTGGGCTGGGCAGCAGAAAACCTGTGCGTTGCAGTTCGTCCGTCTCCCGGATCACCTCGGCGAGAGGACGACCCGCAGCCGATGCCAGCAGAAGCCGATCGAAGGAGTGTCCCAGGCAGGCGGCGCAGGCCAACAGGTGACCGATCCTAAGCGGCAGTTTGCGGATCTTTTCTTTGAGCAAAAGCGGAACGCTTTCCGGAAGCTGCCAGGTCTGAATCGGCAGCAGATCCCACTGCCAGCCGTTGTTTTCGCGATAAAGCCACCGTCGGGTCTGCACTTCCGCCAGCAGCGTGCGCAGATGCAAGGGGTTGCCCCGACTCAAGCCGTGCAATGCCAAAGCCAATGGACCCACCCGGTTGGCGGGTTGTTGCAGGCATTCCGCCAGAAACTCCCGGGTGGCCACCAGGGACAGGGGCGGTAGAGCCAAGTGGTGTGTGGGTGGATTGAGAGCGGCGCACAGAGCGATCGTTTCCACCAATGGATGGGAGGGAGGCACCTCCTGATCCCGGTAGGTGGCCACGATCAGGAGTCGTTCCAGATGGGGCGAGGTCAACAGTGCTGTCAGCAATTCGAGAAAAGGGGTGTCCGCCCATTGCAGGTCGTCCAGCAGCAGAACCAGAGGGGCGTTGGCAGGGGCGAGAGACTGCAACAACAACATGATCGCCTGACGAAATCGGGTTCCGGCCTGCGGGGAAGGTAACTCCGTTACAGGCGGAAGATCCGGAAAAAGACGCTTCAAGTCGGGCAGTTGAGTTGCCAGTATGGCAACGGCTTCCGCAAGGATCTGTTTTGCCTGGAGGAGCCAATTCTGGAATAGAGGGTCTGGGTCGGCCTGGCGTTGGCGCAGCAGGTCGGAGAGCAGGTCAAGGATGGCGGCCATGGGGCGCTCTCTGGTCAATTGGTCGAATTTGCCATGGGCGAACCGACCACCCGTGGCCATGACCGGTTGGCGCAGTGCGTGACCCAGGGCGCTTTTTCCAGACCCGGGTGGACCTGTCAGCCACACCAAATGCCTCGCTCCCGTCGCTGTGTGGCGCAAGGCGGTGAGCAGGGTGTTCAAGGCTTTTTTTCTGCCGATCAGCCGAAGCGGAAAATGGAGCATCGGCCCCTGTTCGCTCGCATCGGGATCGAACGGGGGGATCGTCTGTTTCTCTGTCCATTCGTGTCGACAACGCATGAGATCCGCTTCGAGGCTTCGGGCAGACTGGTAGCGTTCATCGGGTTCCTTGGCCAACAGTTTCAGCACGATCCGGGCGATCATCTCGGGGATCTCCGGCCTTTGACGATTCAGGGATATGGGAAGTTTGGCCAAATGATCGGCAATCAGGTTCAAGGGGTCCAGAGTGACGAACGGCGGCTGACCGCAGGCCAGAAAATGCAAGGTGGCGCCCAGGGAATAAAGGTCGGAACGGGTATCCACAACACGGTTCATGCGACCGGTCTGCTCCGGGGAGAGAAAGGCCAGGGTTCCTTCCGGTTCGGTCAGAGGGGCGGGCGTGCGGCCTTGTTCCGGCAGGCGTTCCGCGAGTCCGAAATCGATCAGTCGCAGAACCCGGCTGTCCGGGTTCCAGATCACGTTGGCCGGATTGATGTCCCGATGCACCACGCCGAAGTGGTGCAGGCGCGCCAGCGTAGCGGCCAGGTCGATGGCGATGGTCAGCCAGGCGTCCATCGACAGGGGGATCTGGGACGATCTGTCCAGGGAGAGCCCATCGATATCTTCGAGCCTGAGGGCCAGGGACTCCTGGTAACGGATCATGCCCAGACAGCGGATCACGCCGGAAATGTGCGTCACCGCGCAGGTCAGGGCATGCTCACGGCGAAACCGTGCTAAATCTGCAGGATCAGGATGGGAGCGATTCAAGATTTTCAGAATACAGGTGTCATGGTTGTCTGCGATGCGCACCACCCGGCTGCGGAGGCTTTCGTAAAGCAGCTGTTCTCTGGAGGCTTCCATGAATCGTCGGTTCCCTGGTCAAAATCCCTGATTGAAGGTTGATTCGGTTTTTGCGGACCAACAGCCGCGTCACAAACACCAGGCAATCCTCATTCTGATAATCGATAGGCTCCATTGTGTGTGATGGCTGGCCAGAGGAACAGTGGGAATCGCAAGAATCGCGATGGGAAAATCCAAATGATCATTTTGGAGAATACCATGTTCAGCGATATTTTCCAGAAGATGGTCTGTTTATAATGTATTGGAGCGGATTGGCTGCTGCCGACGGCCAGAGGATCGGGTTGGTCCGTGGCGAGTCGGGATGAACAACCTGTCAGGCCATAACTTTCAGAGTGTGATGATTGCCAATCTGCATGAAAGGCGCATCGTCGGTTTGTCCGAAGTGCCGGGCTTGCCATCGGATCACCAAACAGCCTCTTGGCAGTGAGAGGATCCGGTCGTCTGATTAAAAAAAAGAACCTAAACCGCAACCATCACGGGATGTGCGAAAAATGCGCCGCGCGCGGCCTTCGTGAGCGTCGTTTCCGCTTTTTGGAAACGACGCTCACATTTTGCACGCAGCCTTACAAAAAACTACGCATCCCAAAGCAGGTGCGGTTTATAGCCAAAATGGGTCATGAAGAATCGATGGCGTGGATTTAGGATCGCGTCATACCCGGTCGAAAGAGATCTCTTCGTATAAATGGTCTGTAAGTATACACAGATTAATCTATGGTTGGTGGTGAGACAGCTCAAGGGGCGCGGTCAAAGCCGGGGGTGACATCCAGAAGTGGGGGGGTTCTGTCACAGGGGGGGTGTGGATCGGGTTCGCGGGCATGACGGCAGGATGTCAAATCAGCCTGGTTGACCCACTATGCGTTTCATACGGATGGTGGCAGTGCAACCATTCATGCGGTTTCAAGGGAGTACTGCATTGCCGCTGTATTAATGAGGAGATGGATTTCTTTGAGAGGGTTGCCAGCGGTTTGGCCGTGATTATTAAATCGAATGGTTTGAATTTTCTGAAAAGAGTGTCTGTTGATTTGTCATGATTTATTTGTTCTGTAATTGATAGGATGTTTATATTTTTTCAGATATTGTTTGATGTCTTTAGCAGATCGGTTGCGTGAATCAGTATTAATATCTGTATTTTTGTGTAATTTGTAACTCAATAATCTACAATAATGTTAATTGTGTAATTGTTTTTCTGTCTGTAAAATGGGAAATATTTAAAATATTGATCTTTGCAGATCAATATTGTGATGGGTGGATGGATGGAACCGGGGGCATATCCGCCATGCACGACTCATTTGCATTTCGCAACCGTCTCTTGCTTCCCCTGGCTGCAGGATTTTTTTTCACCATCCTGACGTTTGCAGGATCGCTGGTCGGCCTGCATATCCATCAAACGGATGAAAATCTGGACAACCTGCAACAAGAACTCGGGAAGATGTTCACTGCCAGGCAGAGCGATATCTTACAGGAGATCGCGGTATCGGCCAATCTCCTGACCCGAGTGGAGAGCCTGCAAACTGCGTTTCGGAGTCAGGATCGCCAAGAGTTACTTCAGGCCGCTTTGCCGCTCTTCACCTACATGCGCGATCATAACAATATCACCCATCTTTACTTCCATTCTCCGTCCATGGAGACCTTTCTGCGCGTGCATCAACCTGAACGGTACGGGGATCTCATCCAACGGACAGTCAATCATCGGGCCTTGACGAGCCTCCAGCAGGCCGAAGGGCTTGAACTGGGCCCTTTGGGAACCTTGACGCTGCGTGTCGTCGTTCCCTGGCGAGACACCAACGACCAGTTGCTTGGTTTCATTGAACTCGGCAAGGAGTTCGGTCATCTCCTGCAGGGCATGATGCACCATGAGATGGTCACGCAACTGCATCTTTTTTTGAACAAGTCCCTGCTGAAGCATCAAGATTGGCAACAGGGCGCACGGATGATGGGGCTGCCAACCAGCGCGTGGGAGCAGTTTGAGTACTGGGTCTGGTCTGGAGGTACATCCAGTAATTTGCCCTCTGATGTGGATCCAAAACGATCATCTGGCAGATCCGTTGGCACGGCCAATCGTGGCACAGCACACTTCAACACACTTCGTCACCCTCTCTTATGGGTGCCGGTTTCAGATGTGGCAGGCAGGGAAGCTGGACAGATTCTGGCGATCATCGACACCAGTGAATTGGTTAAGATAGCCAATTTTCATCTGGCAGTAATCATTCCGGGGTTGTTGTTATTGGCAATCCTGCTGATTCGCTTTTATGCCACGACACTTGGTAGAATTGAACGCCAGATGAATGATCAGGGGGTGCGCCTCCTGGAGAAGACTCGGGAACATCAAGCCAATGAAACGGCCATGCGCATTCTGGAACGCCAACATCGTTCAATGCTGGAATCCGTGGGGGAAGGGATTTTCGGTGTGGATCGGGAAGGGCGCGCCACGTTTGTCAACCCTGCAGCTTTGGCCAACTTTGGCTTCGCATCATCCGAGTTGCTGGGAACATTCCACCATGCACTCATTCATCATACCTATCCTGACGGTTCCTTCTATCCCGTCGAGCAGTGTCCCACCTACACCGCCATTCATTATGGAGCTGTACGACATGTCAAGGATGAATGGTTCTGGAGACGGGATGGCACAAGTTTTCCTGTGGAATACACCGCCACGCCCATTATTGACGATAACGAGATATTGGGAGCCGTGGTGGTCTTTCGTGACATCTCGGAGCGTCAGGAATCGGAACGACGCATTGAGCAGAATCTGGCCTTTTTGAAAGCGATCAATCGGATCCATGCGGCATCCTTCGAACCATTGTCTCTGATCGAACAGTTGGAGAAGGCTTTGGAGGCCGTTTTGACGATCCCCTGGCTGTTTGTCCAATTCAAGGGCGCCATCTTTCTGACCGATCCCGATATGCCGGAGGTCTTGAAACTGATGGTTCATTGCGGGATCTCGAAGGAACTTGTCCAACAATGCACCCAGGTTGTCTTTGGTCACTGTCTGTGCGGACGGGTTGCTCAGGAACAGAGGATCCTGCATGTACCCTGTGTGGATCACCGTCACGAGAATCGTTGCGAAGGCATGATGCCTCATGGTCATTATGTCATGCCATTGCTTTCCAAGAAGCGTTTGTTGGGGGTGGTGACCCTGTATCTGGAGCATGATCATCCGTATTCTTCGGATGAAGCGGAGATGATCATCGGGCTGGGTAACTCCATTGCCGTCATGATCGAACGCTGGCAAGCACAGGAACTGCTGTATCAAACCAACATCCTGCTTGAACAGCGTGTCCAGGAACGCACTCAGGAATTGGAACAGTATCTGCAAGAATTGCGAATATTTCAAGATCAACTGGTTCGCTCCGAACGGATGGCCGCCCTGGGTGGGTTGGTGGCCGGGATTTCCCACGAGATCAACACCCCGATTGGTATTGGTTATACCGCATCCACCCATCTCTTGGCTCAGATTGTTACACTGGAAGAACGGTATCAGAACGAAACGCTGCGTCACGAAGATCTGACGCGTTTTCTGAAAAATGCCCGCGAAGCTTTGGATCTGATCATCGCCAATCTGAACAGAGCCAACGAGTTGATTGCCAGTTTCAAGAATGTGGCCGTGGATCAAACCAGTCAGGAGTTGCGGCGTATTCGTGTCAAGGAGTATCTGAATCAGATTGTCATGAGTCTGCGTCCTCGTCTTCGACAGGGGAGTCACCGAGTGGCCATCGACGCTCCCAACGACCTGGAGTGGACCACATGGCCAGGATCGTTGTCACAGATTCTTTCCAATCTGATCATCAATTCCCTGGTTCATGCCTTTGCCCCGTCATTCCCAGGGATCATGACCATCCGGGTGTTTCGGGAGGAGGCTGTTGTGCGATTGGAGTACCGGGACAACGGTCGAGGATTGTCGCCAGAGATCGAAAAACGCATTTTCGAGCCGTTTTTTACCACGCGACGTGGCGAAGGTTGTTGTGGTTTGGGCATGCATGTGGTCTACAATGTGGTGACCCAGAAAATGGGAGGAACCATTCAATGCGGGCAGCGCGAAAACCATGGAGCCTATTTTCTGATGAGTTTCCCCTGCGCTGAATTTTCAGCTGGAGATCCGCAATGAAAGAAGGGTTGCTGTTTGCCAGCACATCAGAACCGATCAGGGAGACGGCAACCCCGAAATTTCTTCTGACACCTTGGCGAGTCTTGATCATTGATGACGATCCGGATGTTCATACGCTCACCCAGGTGATTTTTCGAGACTACACCTTTGATGGACGTCCTGTGAGCTTTATGAGTGGTTATTCTGGTCGGGATGCCATAGGCCTCCTCCAGGATTATCCGGATACTGCGGTCATGCTGCTGGATGTGGTCATGGAGACCGAGCACGCAGGTCTGCAGGTGGCGCGGGAAATTCGGGAGCAGCTGAACAACCGTCTGGTCAGGATCATTCTGCGTACGGGTCAACCCGGTCAGGCCCCGGAGTCCAAGGTGATCGAGGAGTACGATATCAATGATTACAAAGAGAAAGCATCTTTGAGTCATCAATCCCTGGTCACCGCACTCACGACCTCTTTGCGTTCTTACCGGGATATGCACACGATAGATCTCACAAGAAAAGGTCTGAACAAAATCATTGTTGGTGCAGCCAATTTTTTCGAGTATCGTTCCCTCGGAGAGTTGGCGGCTGGGATTTTGATGCAATTGGAGGCTATGATCAATCAAGGGGAAGGACCGGTTGAACAGAGCACTCCTTCTTGTTTTGCTGCGACCACCAAAAAAGGATCCCTGAACATTTATGCGGCATTGGGTGAATTTGAATCTGCGATTGGCAAGAATGTGGAGACCGTTGTTTCTTCAGAAGTATTGGATCTCATTGTTCTGGCACAACAAAACCAGAAAAGTCAGTTTGTTGGAAACCGCTATCTTGGTTTTTTTGTGACCCGACGTGGTTTTCAGAATCTTATTTATTTACGCACCAATCACCCTCTGCGTCAGCTGGACATAGACCTGATCAACATTTTTGCCATCAACATCGCCTCTGCATTCGAGAATTTGTTCCTGAACCGCGAGGTGATCAATACCCAGAAAAACGTGACGTTCACCTTGGGGGAGGTGATCGAAGCCCGTTCTGGAGATACCGGGAAACATGTGCGCCGAGTGGCCGAGAGTTCACGACGACTGGCCATGTTGGCTGGGTTGTCCGCAGAGGATGTGGATCTTTTGTGTTTGGCTTCGCCGATGCATGACTTGGGTAAAATCGGCATTGCAGATCATATTCTCAACAAGCCAGGAAAACTCGATGCTGCAGAATGGGAACAGATTCGAGAACACACGCGAATTGGTTCACGTATTTTGGGTTCCAACGATCAGGAGGTGATTCGGGCCGGTGCGATTATTGCAGCCCAGCATCATGAAAAATGGGATGGTTCTGGATACCCTGATGGCTTATCCGGTGAGCGGATTCATATTTTTGCGCGGATTACCGCCATCATCGATGTGTTCGATGCCTTGGCAAACCGCCGTCCCTACAAAGAGGCATGGCCGTTGGAACAGATCATCGAGTTGTTTCGCAAGGAGAGAGGGGGTCATTTTGATCCGGTTTTGCTGCCTTTGTTTCTCGATCATATTGAGGAATTCCTGGAAATTCAGGATGCATTTCAAGATGGTCTGAATTGACGGTTACGACCGCAACAGGTAATCGACTTGTTCCGTTTCATCGACTGACTGTTGCATCTGCCGAAGGCATTGGATGAACAATTGGTGACGGAGATCATGGAGATGCAAGATGATATCGACCTGATAAGAGGTGAACACCTTCAAACCAAGGCAGTCTGAATTCTGATATTTCACCATTTGAATGTAGAGCATATGCGGCAGGTGGTCCGTCGCATCAAACCCGAGGAGGAATCTGCCATGATGTCTCAATTCGCCCGAGAGATCCTATCCAGCAATAGACCGGAATGGGTGGCGGAAATAGTGCGCCATGATGGCAAAGCCGACACGCTCCTGAAACAGATGCGCCGCAAATTTGGCCAGACGCCTGACTGGGCGATCGAAAAGGTGACGACGGCGGAAATAGAACAGATCGACGTATGGAGCGAGAATGTCCTGTTCGCCAACTCGGTGGACGAGGTATTCGCCGCGTCCTGACCTTAGGACAAGAGAATGACGGCAAGGCCATCGCTCACCAAAGTGCGGCCAAAAACTGGTCCAGAGGTATCATGTGGCGCACGGAAAAAATTCGGTGATGCCTTACGTTAACCTGGCGGATCAACCAAGCTGATTTGACTGATTGCGATGGTCTGGCACGCCAGTCACCAACCCTTAAAGCCTTTAGTCACGCGGCTTTGTTCTTGGG
>JAMOBI010000151.1:0-14415 GCA_039908105.1 Magnetococcus sp. YQC-9 | reverse complement strand
TGTCGTCGTCAGACGTACCACATACTTGACCATGTCATATACTCCTGCTCGAATCCCCTGGAGGCAGGAGTGTAACAGATTAACGGAAGCCTGTCAGGTCAGCTTTGTCGCTCCACTAGCTCATCGCGGGTCTATCCCCGCGCAGGCGGGGGAACCATCTCGAATTCGTCGAAGAGGTCATACACGACGGGTCTATCCCCGCGCAGGCGGGGGAACCAACAGCTTACTGACGCCGGAACAGCAGTCAGGGGGTCTATCCCCGCGCAGGCGGGGGAACCCGGCGCAGGCACCCCTCTATCCGCGTCGTACAGGGTCTATCCCCGCGCAGGCGGGGGAACCTCAAAAAGAAAAGACCCTGATCGGTCTGTCTGGGGTCTATCCCCGCGCAGGCGGGGGAACCCAAATTGCGCGACTCGTCCGAGGTCATGCGCGAGGTCTATCCCCGCGCAGGCGGGGGAACCATGGAGCACTTCGGATGCCGGAACGCGGACCGGGGTCTATCCCCGCGCAGGCGGGGGAACCTCGTGCTTTTTGTCACGGGTGACGACGATCACGGGTCTATCCCCGCGCAGGCGGGGGAACCTCATCGTCATCGAGCTTTTCAACCGCAGCACGGGGTCTATCCCCGCGCAGGCGGGGGAACCATGTTCGAGCGGCGCAAGAAATACATCGAAGAGGGTCTATCCCCGCGCAGGCGGGGGAACCTCCCATCCGTGGCCGCGAGCAGCATTCATGCTGGGTCTATCCCCGCGCAGGCGGGGGAACCTGGAATGGCTGCGGATGGGTGCGCTCAAAGGGGGGTCTATCCCCGCGCAGGCGGGGGAACCTGCAATCGCCGAACGTCTCGTTTACGAGTTGCGGGTCTATCCCCGCGCAGGCGGGGGAACCGTATTCATGCGGCTGCTCCTATCATTGCTGATGGGTCTATCCCCGCGCAGGCGGGGGAACCCTGAAAGGGTGTGATGCCCGCCGGTGTCCACAGGGTCTATCCCCGCGCAGGCGGGGGAACCGAGAGCTCTGACAACGCACCTTTCAGACCGCTGGGTCTATCCCCGCGCAGGCGGGGGAACCTCGCGGATCGGCTTGGCGAGTCCGACGACGAGGGGTCTATCCCCGCGCAGGCGGGGGAACCAGGATGCGGACTTATTGGACCAGGAAGGGAGGGGGTCTATCCCCGCGCAGGCGGGGGAACCAAGAACGTGCATGAGGCGTTGAAGGCGATGGAGGGTCTATCCCCGCGCAGGCGGGGGAACCGCTTGAATTCGATCACCCATACCCACGGATTCGGGTCTATCCCCGCGCAGGCGGGGGAACCTCTGGCAGTTAACCATGGGCTTATTAAGATATTTTGTCAAAGAACAAAAATGATCCCCAACGGGATCAAGCGGGACCGTTGGTTTCGGGCAGTGCCCGACGCACCAGCAGCATCGCATTGTGGGAGACGATCTCTTTGGGCGGTTCGCCCAGCGTGGCCAAACCAAGACCCCCGTTGGCGGCGATGTCGGCCCAGGTCATGACAATACTGCCTTGATGCAACTGGTCATGCCAATCACTCAGAACGCCCCAGATCCGTGTGCGCACGCCAGCGCTAATGCGTGGGTGCGCGTACACACCCGGCGCCAGTTCCAGCATGATTGAACTGAGAAATCCGCGATAACGCCCTTCCACGCCACGCGTAATGACCACGACCATCGGCATCAACGCATCTCCACTTCCGGATCGCCACTCAACAGCAGTTTGATCTTGTCGATCATGGAAGGAATGACATCCCGCTGACGCAGCAACTGTGCGGCGCGTCGGCGTGTGAGCCTCTCCACGGACTCGCCCGTCTTGATGGCCTCCCTGGCAGCGCCGAAAGCAATATCCAGGGTGACATCGTGTCGATAGAGATCCGCTATGTCGAGCACGAACGAGAGTCCCGAATCTTCATGCACGAAACCCAATTGCGGAATGGCCCCGACCGCAGCCACGGCAACGGTTGCGGCAGCCCGCATGGCGCTTGCGGCATGGTTGAGCGCCTGATTGGGGAGATCGACATCGTTGGGATGTTCGTGGTCGTAATGGCGGCCTTTCCAGGGAATGCCATGCCGTTCGGCGGCCAACTGATAACTGCGTTTGATGCGCGCTCCCTCCTGTCCGCGCAGCACCTCAATATCACGGGTGCGCACGATTTCACCAAAGCGAAGCGCATACATCGCCCGCGCCACCTCCATGCGTGTTTTGGGATCGGCCCAGAGGGTCACTTGAGCACGGGCCAGAGCCGAGCTGTCCGGCATCAGGGGCGGCGCGGTGTAATACCGCACCGCCCCCTCACCAATGGCTGCCAGGGCGCAACCATGCCGTGCCAACAGACGCAGGGCATCATGCGTGACGCTCGATCCCGGCCCCAAAAGAACAATCGACAGAGACTGGTGCGGAATCTGATAGTCGCCGGCGGGCAACTCTCCCCCGCCTGCGGTCACGAAACGCAAACAACCATCCTCGACCTCCAGACGCCCCCGATCCAGCCAAACGAGGCCATGCCGATCCGAGTAGGGAATGCGTGCCTTTTCAAGGCCAAGACGACCAACCAGCATCGCTACCTCTTAAGCGCTGGACGCAACAGCAACATGCCATAGCCGTAGGCGGTATGCCGACCGATCCCCCTGGCGAGTTTCTCTGCGAAATTTTCGCCATCGGTGACCGTCAGTTCGCCCTGAAACACCACATCCGGTCCCTGAATGTGGGCGGATCCATGCCTCAAAAGCGGTCTTTGCTCGAAGTGTGTCATGCGGATCGTCTCCAGATGTGCCGCCTCGCCGAGACGTTCGGCGAACCATTGCGTGTAGATCTGATCACGATTCAGACCGATGCCTTCCCCCTCCGGCAGACCATCGGGAAACCGGCGCAGCGCCTCGACAAGAAAAGCATCCACTTCCGCTCCCTTGCGCTTGAAATCACCCATGGGCTGCCGGAGGCGTCGCACCGGACTCGCACACCACCAGAGCCTCCGGGCTGGCGGTCTCCCGGGCGGTTTCCCTCAAGGTGGTCTGCTCCTGGACGGTGTAAGCGTACAGCGTACCGGTGCGCCCCTCCCGCGCCACCATCAGACGAAAGGGTTGCAAAACCCCTTTGCCAAAGGTTTCGCTCAGCAGGTGATGCAGGGCGCGGCCTTCGTCGGTGGCCAGATTCCGACCTGCGGACCAGCGGCGCAAGGCCCTCAGATCGAGCGGCAGACTGATCATATGGAGTGTACTCATGGTCCCTGCTCCGGACAAACAAAGCCTTCGACGACCCGACGGGCACCGCCATGCAGACCGGTGCGCCAGTTGCGGATGTCCGGCAGATCGAGGATGCGCACCACCTCTTCCCCCCTCTCCGGCCCCTCCCCCAGTGGCCAGAGCGCCCGCAACCGCCCTTGTCCGGGCAGCTGCTGCATGGCCGCGTGGGCGGTGGGCGCGGTCATGAACGCCGGCTGGCGCAGCAGCGGCGCGCTGGGCAGACACGGCTTGCGTCCGATGAACAAAGGCCGGACCGGACGGTCGAGGCGGGCCGCGAGCGTATCGAGATCGGGCACCTCCGAGTCGGGCTCCAGACGCAAGACAACCGTGACCTGCGCATCCATGTGGTATGACCGAAGGCGGCGATGAGGTGCGCCATAAGAAGCGCCATCGCGACCTTCGAGTTCACCCCATGTGGTCCACCCTTTGTCGTTTTTCTCCAATTTGGCGTTCTGGGTATCCGTCAGCAGGCCCGACGGACTCTCCCGCTCCCACCGGGCCGCAAAGAGCAGCCGATCCTGCAGCTGCTGGTGGTCTGCCCAGTCGGTACGGGCATATCCCAAGGCGTTGGCGAGCAGACCGGTCAGCATGGAGGCTGCGGGAAAATCGCGGGTGACGCCCATATGATCGATGGTCACCCCACCGAAGGCGACCAGCGGGGCTTCCAGCGTCAGGGTGAGCCAGCGGTGGTCAGACATCGGAGCAATCCCGGAGTTGACTGGCGGCCCATTCGGCCAGGGCCTTGAGCGACAGCCGTTGCAGAGGGGTCGAATCCGGGCTTTTCAAGGGCGTGGTCGCTGTGGACAGGTAGCGACGCGCCTCGCCGGTGGCGTAGACCTCGTCGTAGAGGGCGAGCTGGTTGTCGAGTTGCGAGACCGCCCGTTCCAGATCGTGGGGAATGGCCCGGCGATAGGCGGTGGCCAGCGAGCGCGGCTGCCGATCCCCCGCTTCGATCAGCATCAGATCCGCGCGGCCATAGGGCGCGGTCGAGCCGAGTTTGGCACCGGGGGAGACCTCAGCCACCAGATGCACGAGATTGTGCACCACGCGGGCGGCCAACTCCCGATCCTTGCCACAATTGCCGATGAGGCCGGGCAGATCGATCACCGTATAACCATAGAAGAGGCCGCAGGTGAGTTCGGTTTCCTGGATCGTATCCGCGCCGCTGTCGTCCTCCTCCCGCTTGAGGTCATCGACGGCGGTGAAGTAATCGCCCTCGGCTTCGGCAGCGTGGACCGTGAAGGCGTGCGCGACATGCACCGGGGCCTCAATGTTGGCCGCCGGGTCAGAGGTGACCATGCGACCAAACAGCGCGGCAATCAAACCGCCCGGCATGGCGGCATTCTCGCTCATAGCCTTGAAGTTCTTGTCCTTCGCCCAGTCGGCAACGGCCTTTGCCGCTCCCTTGGCATCGGTTGATGCAGCGGCGATCCTGTCGGCTTGCCCGGCCAACCAGACCAACTCCGGCTCGCCCAGCAACAGAGTCTGCCGACTCTTCTTGGTGTCGCCCTTGTCGCCATAAACCAGCTTCTGGAATGCCGAATCCAGCGTTTTCACCACCTCCTCCGAATAACGTCCCTTAAGCGGCACGATCACCTTTTCCGTCACCAGTTCACGGGAGCGGAAGGAGTCCACATACCCAGTCAGCTTCTGTAGGGCGTGGGGATCGGTATCGGCCATGCGCCAGTGGCGCTTCAGACATTGCGAGGAGATACGGGTACGCTGCGTATCGCCATAGGTCAACCGCTTGGCCTGGCCGGTGTCGTCGCGGTTCAGCAGCGCGGCGGTGTAGGAGTGCAGCGTATGAATTTGCAGGAATCTGGGGGCAGTCATGCGACGCTTTCCTTGTGCTTGAGGTTACGGTGGGAGTCGAAACGGCCATAATACGAGCTGGCCAGCTTGCGGGGGTGTTTCACATCGTTGGAGAAGAGCAGACAGGCGATGTCAAGACAGTTGACGCCCAAATTCGCAGCGCGACTGGCTGCCAGCATGCGCGCCATCCCTTCGAGCGCCTCGCCGCGTCTGGCAAAGGGCAGAGAGAGAAAGCGCGCCAGACGGCTCTCCGAAAAGAACGGCCTCTCCCCCGACCAGTCGGGCTGACCGCCGTCGCACAGCACCGCCCCGAAGGGACGATCACTCTGGTGCACCCTGCCCCTGGTCTCCGGATCCCCCTTCGGGGTCAGAAGTGCCATGATCTTGACCAGCCGCAGCCAGCCATCCCCCTGAACCGCTGTCAGGAATCCGCACGATCCGGCCAATTGCCAGAAATCGATCTCTCCAGGGCCCTGGGTGTCCATGCGCCGCAGACGGGCCAGAGATCCGGGGTCAAGCCTCAACAAAAGGGCCGCAGTTTTGGAGACGGCCTCTCCCAGGCCGATCGCATTGTCATCAGGAGGCATCGTTGGCGTTCTCCTCATCCATGTTCGGGGTGGTTGCATCGGGGAAAAGATCGGGGTATGCCTTGCGGACCGCAAAATAAAGTCTCCGACGTGCCCGCGCCTCGGCGCGGGGACGGAACAGATCGGCGCAGGGCATGGCGGGCAGCGCCTCGTCAAAAATCGTCTGCGTGCGCTCCCAGAGCAGACGTGTGAACAGATCCTCCTCGGCGCGCAACGCTTGGTCTTCGGCATAACGGTCGAGATGGTCTCGGGCCGTGTTGGTGAAGCCGTAGAGCTCTTTCTTGATCCGGTCGCGTTCGCCCTTTGCCGCTGCCAACACCAGCGCGTCACGCAACGCCTTGTCAAACAACGCGATGGTTTCCATCTGCGCCTGGGCCAGACGGTGCAGTTCGGCACGCTTGGGACCGATGGCTCGGGAGATTTGTCCACCCACGGGAATCATCCGGGATTTGAACCCCTCGGTCTTGCTGTTGCCGCGCGCCAGCGCGGCGGCCACGAGTGCCAGGGTAGCACCATTGCCCTCGAAGGGGGTCGTTTGGGCCAGCAACGGACGCACCCAGTTGCCTGACAGGAACAGTTCCGTCACGGTACGATAATCGAAGTCGCCACCAGACAGGGTGAAGCTCTTGTTCTCGGTCTTGTGCACCGGCGCGTAGGGATCGCCCAGGACCCCCTTGAGGTGCTTGGCCTCGATGCGTGTCATCCTGGAAGTGTCTTTACACCCGGTGATGCGCCCGTCTTCAGCCATGACCAGGCGCACGCGGCGACACACCTCGATGAACCAGATGTCCAGTTCAGCGATCTGAAGCTGCTCCCCTTCGGGCCAGGGCGCGAGCCAGATCAGGCCAAGCCCGTGATCGGCACGGTAGTCGAGCGGCGACTGTTCCAGGATGTCGTCCCGCGTTTCGATCAGCACCCGCACATCCCGCGCGAACCATGCGCCCGCACGCGGAGGGAGACCACGCTCCGGGGAGCCTGGCAACGGCGCCAGGGTCAGCATCGGACGGGAGGAGGAGCCGCCGTTCATGCGCGCGATCCCCTGGTTGCCCGCCCCGCCATAACCTTCCCCCGTTTGCAGGGATACAAGCGCAAAGAGCCAATCTTCCACCGCGCCATTACGGGCGATGGCCTGCTTGAGATCGTGATTTTTCGACGTGATCAGCAGGTCGAGCCCATCAGGCGAAGGGACGGGATTCTTCATCTGGACCCCCACCGGCACCGGAGGCTGCATGAAGGCGGGTTTGCTCCAATCCTCCACCAGCAGGCACCAGGGTTCGTCATCCGGAAACTGCGGGGTCAGACGGCGCAACAACCCCTTCCAGGTTGGCTCATCCTCAGGGATTTCCCTCTCCCCCGCGCCGTGCAGCGCCAGCGCTGCCAGCTGCACCAGAAACATGTGCCAGAACGGAAGCTGATGCGGCCTCAAGGCCGGGATCCCCTCCACCTCGTCTTGCGCCAGGGCGGCAAGCAGGCCGGGCAGCGTCATCGCCCCCAGGGGCGACACCCGAATCAGCGGTTCATCCAGAAGATTGTAGCGAAGATTCGTCATGTGCCCACCCTTTCCACCCCTTCCCTGCCGTAGATGAACCTGTTGTCACCAACATGAAAACAGATCTGACCGCCTTCGACGCGCACCGCCACCTTCTCGTCCGCAACCGCGCCATGCGACCAGTGGGCGGGCAGTGTCAACCCGCTGATCGCCACTCCGAATGGTCCTGTCACCGGCTCCACGAAGGTGATCCGCGCCCCTTCGGCGCCCAGCCGGGTACGAATCCTCTCCTCGTTGTCGGGGAACAACGGTGCAACGGCAAACGCCAACTCCGTTCTCAAGAGCACCTGGTTGGCCGCGCCGGTCTCGGCCATCCCGATGCCGGAGAAGCGGTTCCAATACGTCGTCCACTCCGGCCCCTTCTCCCCTTTGAGCGCCTTGATCCGGTCCGGATGGGTCGCGTTCTCGACCAAAAAGCGGTTCATGGCGGGAATCACCCACGCCGGATGGTCGAGCACCAGCCTGCGCGTCAACTCGCAGGCGTGCAGATTGCGGTAGACGCCACCACCGTCCCGAAAGCTGCCCAGGCCGTTGTCAAAGGCCGGCGCGGCCAGCCGGTCGAGACCCTCCTGCGGGGTGAGCACCACGCAGGTCGGGCTCATAAATCCGGCGGGTCGGGGCCGATCATGCCGGTGCAACCGCCCGATGCGTTGCAACAGCACATCCACGGGACACAGATCGGTGATCAGCAGATCGGCATCGATGTCGAGGCTCTGTTCCAGGGTCTGCGTCCCGATGACGATGAGTCCACCCGGCGTGCGTACCCCATGCGGGGAGAGGGCGGTTTCCAGCGACTGGTCGAGCAGCGTGCGATCCTCGCTGGCAAACCGGCTGTGATGCAGGGACGAGCCCCCAGCCGTCCGCCACAGCAGGGACTCCCCGCCCGCATCGCGAACCGCACGGAAACTCCCCAGCGCCGCCTGGACCGTATTGCGGATGACCAGCACCCGGGCGCCCGCACGTGCTGCCGCGATGGCGCGCTGCGCCGCCTCTCCGGCCTCCCAGGAGGGGACCAGGGTCATGGCGACCCGCTTTTCCCGCCCGGTCGGCTCGACCCCCAACGGGTGCGACCGATTCATCCCCCAGACCGCCGGATAGGGGGCGGCAAGCGCCTCCGGGAAGGAAGGTGCGGGAGCATTCATGCGCCGGGCCAACCATTGGCTGCGCGCCTCGCAACCGAGGGTTGCCGACATCAGCATGGCATGACCACCACGCTCGAGATGGATCTTGAGCAGATGCTGCTGCACCCAAGTCATGTAGCGGTCGGAAGCGTGCACCTCATCGATCACCAGCAGCGCCCGGGAGAGCGCTGCCCCGCGCAGGTGGGCATGCCTGACCTGAAGCCCGGCCAGCATCACCTGATCCACCGTGCCGACGGCAACCATGGCAGCCAGGTAACGCTTGCTGTGTTCCGCTGCCCAACGGGCCAAAGCGAGTCGTTCGGCTCTGCCGTTGTCATCGTCCCAGCGAACCTCCCAGCCGGCCAGCGCCTGGCCCGTCACCTCGCCCGCCTGAAGGTAACCCGGCACGGCGAGCACCACCTCCGGCGCCTGGTCGCCGAACAGGCGCCGCATCGCCTGCTGCACGCGACCATGGAGCTGTCTGGCTGCCGCCCGGGTGGGCAGGGCGAAATAGAGAGCGTCCACCTCGCCCGCCGCGAACAGTCGGGCGAAACGCCAGAGCGCGGCCTCGGTCTTGCCCGATCCCGTCTCGGCCTCCAGGATCAGCAGCGGATCATCGAGCGGCCACTCCCCGACCAGTCGTTGCGCCGGACGGGGGGGATCCATCCTGCCACTGACAGTGGCGAAATCGCTCCGCTCGGCGCCAATCCCCCGCAACGCAGTGACCTCCAGGCCGATCCCCACCAGCGCCCGGGTCGAGTTCGGGCTGATGGTCGAAAATCGCCTGCGTCGATCCCAGCCAGTCGGCCAGGGTGACCAGACCGCACAGCAGATGTTGAAAACCGGGAGTGTCCGGCAACAACACGCCGTCCGCGACCAAAGCAGTTGCAAACCAGCTGGACATCACCTCCCCAATCTCCCGCGACGCGGCGACCGGATCGTAGCCGGATGCGGGCGGCCAATGGCGGAGGGGCTCATGCAAATGGAACGGACGGCCATGATGGGCGAGGACAGCGCCAAGGAGATGTTCATCCACCCCCCAGAGGCTCAAGGCTTGCAGATGCAGATTGTTGGCGATGGTCCAGTCCGCTGTGCCGGAAAAGAAAATCGCCGCGCCGGCAGCGACATGTCCTGTCTTGGCATGCCGCCAGACGCCCTCCGGCCACCCCTTGGCCTGAAAACCCGGATGCAACTTGCCGGCATCGTGCAAAAAGGCGAGCATGGCCAGCCGTTTGAGATCGCGCGCGGCGAGTTTCCTGCCCGCCGCACGCTCCAACCGGTGCCTTACCACCGGTTGCGTGACCAGTCCCTCGAAGCAGGCCGCCACATCCGCACAATGATGGGCCAGATGATGGCGCTCGAAGCCGGCGGTTTTTCCCCAGGGCGCCTGCTGACAACACAATTGGATTCCACAATCCATTTCCAAGCCATTTACCTTTCGATCCATACAGAATAAAGACCAGAAATATCGTTGTCCACGCATAACATGCCTAAATTTTTAGATCATGTCAACTACAGCCATCGACGACGCACACATCAAACCAGGCGAGACAGAAAAATTCCCGACATTCCGCTGCCAGACATGCTTGGCCGGATATTCAACAGAAGCGATGACCAACAAAACCCGTCCGAATCTTCTCCCAAGCGGACGGAGTGGCCTCGGATCACGGAGTCACCCGATCAAAGGTCAGGAGCAATTGTTGACTTTCGAGTACACTTTTGAGAAAAGAGCTATGGATCCAACCGCACAGTCAGATGTGCGGTCCGGTTGAAGCGGCCTTTCAGATCTTATCTTTATTCAATAAGGAATCACTGTGAACGATTCAGTCTCCTGGCTGGCGTGGTGGGTGCATGCCGATGGGGTGGTCAAAGGGATTTTCGTGCTGCTGATTCTCTTGTCGGTCAGCGGCTGGACCATCATTCTCCACAAATGGAGCCTGTTCCAATCACGTCTGCAGCGCGAACGGCGCTTGCGGTTGGCCCTGGAACAGGGAGTTCCCGTCAAGCCCTCCGAAGCCCTGCTCGGCGCTCTCGCCTCCGCGCCCGGCAGCGGTATCCGGAACAGCGACGCCCTGATCAACGTGGCGGTACGCGAAACCCGTATCGAACTGGAAAGCGGCCTGACCTTTTTGGCCTCGATCGGGGTGGCAACCCCCTTCATCGGCCTGCTCGGCACCGTGTGGGGCATCATGCATGCCCTGGCTGGTCTGGGCCACGGTGCCGCCCTGTCGCTCGATCTGGTTGCAGGCCCGGTGGCCGAAGCGTTGGTCGCAACCGCTGCCGGACTGTTTGCCGCCATACCGGCTGCGGTCGGATACAATCTTCTGGTCCGCCGCTTACGTCGTCTGATGACCCTGGCTGAAGGAAACCTTTTGCGCCTGACCATCCACAACCCCGGAGGCGATCATGGCCGGCTGGCTGGCTGATTCCGAGGCCGAGGACCGCCCTCTCTCTGAAATCAACGTCACCCCGTTGGTTGACGTGATGCTCGTTCTGCTGGTGATCTTCATCATTCTGGCACCGGTCATGGCCAACTCGCTCAAGGTGAACCTTCCCAA
Organism: Magnetococcus sp. YQC-9; assembly: GCA_039908105.1. Classification (GTDB taxonomy): domain Bacteria; phylum Pseudomonadota; class Magnetococcia; order Magnetococcales; family Magnetaquicoccaceae; genus Magnetaquiglobus. Next base: position 3,528 of record JAMOBI010000151.1, on the reverse strand, counting down.
AGCAGAAGGTGAGGCCATGGCTGCACAAACCCCTCTGGTCGTGCAACTGGAGGCCGATGGCACCCTGCGACTCGGCGACCGCACCATCGACCGGGATTCACTCGGCGCACACCTCAAAGAGTCCGCCACTAATAATCCCGATTTTCTGCTGCGTATCGATGCTGACGGCCAAACACCCTATCAAAAACTTGCCGATTTGCTCTCTCTTGCGCAAAATCAGGGCATCCGACGCATTGCCTTCACCACATTGCGACCCTGATCAATCTTGACGATTAACTTCTTTTGGAGCTTTCAATGAGTACCTTCTGGATCGTAGGCATCGTGTTCAACGTCACCCTGACGGGGCTGGCGATCTATTGGCTCTGGAGTAACCGCGCCAAGGATGACTCCAGGAAAGATTCTTGAGAATTGATCCTTAATGCAATCATCCCCGGTGGATAATTTCTCCCTGCTGATCCCTCTGCTTTTGGCTGTTTCGAGCCTCTTGCACTGCCTGGGCATGTGTGGTGGGATCGTCGGCGCCATGTCCTATCACCTTTCCAGCAGCATCGGCTCGCAACACCGCCCGATTTGGCCCTTCCTTGTGGCCGCCAACCTCGGTCGACTCACCAGCTATACTTTGGCCGGCGCCCTGGTGGCCATCTTTGGCCGCACCCTCTTCGATACGCTCTCCCCGGAATACGGACACACTTTGCTGCAAGGCTTTGCCGCCTTGATCCTGATCGGCAACGGCCTGTTTCTCATCGGTCGCTTCCCGGAAATGCACCGCATCGAACGACTCGGCAGCCACCTGTGGGACTGGCTCGAACCTTTGGCCAGACGCTTCATGACCCCGCAAACCCTCGGACAGGCCTTCCTCTTCGGGATCGTCTGGGGCTGGTTTCCCTGCTCGCTGGTCTATGGAGCCCTCTTGTGGAGCAGCAGTACCTGCTCCGGCCCTTCCGGTGCGGTGGTGATGTTGCTGTTTGGTCTTGGAACCATGCCGGTGATGCTCTCTGCCGGCTGGCTGGCCGGTTCACTGGTACGCTTTGGCGGCGTCTCCCGCTTCGGACGCATCATTGCCCTGATCATCTTGGCGATTGGAATTTTGAACTTGTTTTTGCTCGGCTGGAAAGTGCATAATCATCATGGACATGAATTCACCAACCTGCTGAACGGTCTGCTGCCACCATGAACGCCTCACTGCACGTCAATCAAATGGGCAATGCTCCGGTCTTTGTGGCCGTTCTGCGGGCATCCCGACTGGTGGCGGTCACCCAGGCCACGGTGATGATCCAGGGTGAATCCGGTGTCGGCAAGGAGCTTCTGGCACGCTCCATCCACGATGCCAGCCCGCGAGCCAAAGCCCCCTTCGTGCCGGTCAACTGCGCCGCCCTGTCGGAATCCCTGGTGGAGAGCGAACTCTTCGGCCACCTCAAAGGAGCATTCACCGGAGCACTCACGGAACGAATCGGACGAATCACCGCTGCACAGGGTGGCACGCTCTTTCTGGATGAAATCGGTGACATGCCGCTCTCCATCCAAGCCAAAATGCTCCGTTTCTTGGAAAATGGCGAATGCCAACCCCTTGGACAGGAGCAACCGCGCAAAGTCAATGTGCGCGTCATAGCGGCCACCAATCGCGATTTGGCAACCCTGGTCTCTTCCGGTCACTTCCGACAGGATCTTTACTACCGCTTGCAGGTCGTGCCTCTGCACTTGCCTCCCTTGCGCGAACGCGGCGAGGATATTGAACTGCTCACCCGGATATTCCTGGATACGTTTTCCAGGCAACAAGGGGTAGCCTCTCCGAGCTTTTCGCGTGCCGCCCTGGATTGGATGCGCGACTATCCCTGGCCCGGCAATATCCGCGAACTGCGCAATTTGTGCGAGCGGGCGGTGATTTTCCATGCCGGTCAACTGCTCGACGACTCCTTTGTCCATGGCCAACTCCACTCCCGGGTGGCGCGTGGCCACCTCGAAACAAAAGTCGGCGGAATCTCGACCGAAACCACACCGGCTGTTGCCATCCCGAACGGTGGAATCAGTCTCGACAACATGGAACGCGATATGATTCGCGCCGCCCTCATCAAAACCAATGGCAACCGTACCCACGCCGCTCGCCTGCTGGATGTCAGTCGCGACACCCTGCTCTATCGCATGAAAAAATACGCCTTGCGCTGATTCCGGTTTGCACCCGCTTGACCAACAATTTCAAAAAATCATGCCAGCCCTCGATGACACCTCAAACTCAAGACCAGAGTTTGTGGACATCCCTCTACACCAACCCGTTCTTTGACATCTCCCCCCAAAATATTCATTGGGAATTTTCTCGCTCTTTCATCTCGTTCCGGGACACAAATCCTACAACAGCACCCGCTCCAATCCCCCTTGCTGCATCCGATCGATGAAGCTGGTGCGCCAGTCGACACCCAGCAGCGAGCGGACCAGTTCGACCACCAGATAATCGGCAGAGGTGTTCTCCAACCGCGAAAGTCCCTGGAAACAAGAGGGACACGAGGTAAAAATCCGTGCCGGTTCACCCGGTTCGCGGACCCGGTTCACCTCCTCATCCTTGCGGAACCGCACCTGGGCCGAGATGTCCGGTCGCGACACCGAGAAGGTGCCGGCTTCACCACAACAGCGATCCGCCAGTACTGCCGGTCGTCCCATCAACTTCGAGGCCACCATCAGCGGTGGATGGACCTTCATCGGCGAGTGACAGGGGTCGTGGAACAGGATCGGCTCGTGCGTGCGGGCGTGCATGCCGACCCCTTTTTCCATCAGATATTCATGAATATCCAGCAGCCGGCATCCAGGAAAAATATTCTCGAAGTGATATTTTTCCAACTGGTCCAGACAGGTGCCGCAGGAGACGATGACGGTCTTGATCTCCAGATGGCTCAAGGCGTGCGCGACCCGGTGGAACAGCACCCGGTTGCGCATGGTGATCTGACGCCCCAGAGTTTCGAGACCCGAGGCGCTCTGCGGAAAACCGCAGCAGATGGCACCCGGTGGCAGGACCACCTGCGTGCCGATGTGCACCATCATCGCCATCGTGGCCAGGGCCACATCCGAAAAGAGCCGTTCGCAACCGCAGCCGGGAAAATAAAAGACGCTCTCGAACTTCGGGCAGCCCGGAGGGCAGCGGGCGTTCCAAAAGCGGCACCACCTGTTCGACCAGATTGGGCGCCCGTCCGGCAGCGGCCTTCGGCGGTTCGTCGGTGTGGCGATGGGGACGGGTCAGCTGCTTGTAAAGCCGGTGGGCCAGCCGTTGTCCGGCGTATCCGCCCAGAATGAAGAACTGGCGCGCAAAACGGATCAGTCGCGGATCGGTGGCGGTCAAGAAGCCCAGAGCCAGCCGGTGACCGATCCGTCCGGAACGCCGGGTACGGCTCTTGAGCATTTCGCGCATGCGCATGGTGACGGTGGCGAAATCGATGTTCACCGGACAGGGGGTGGCGCAACGCCGGCAGACCGCGCAGTGGTCGGCCAGGTCGGTCAAGGCATTGAAGTGGCTCAACGACACCTTGCGGCGCGCCTGCTCCT
>JAMOBI010000150.1:0-10472 GCA_039908105.1 Magnetococcus sp. YQC-9 | reverse complement strand
ACGGCACCGACAAGCTGGCACGACGGACAGATTATGGTTTCAATAATGTTCATAAGGCTGATTTACAGCCTCTACCAGCATCGGTCAAGGGCGATCAGAACAGTCGGAGCCCAGTGCCGGTGGCGATATTAGACAGGTTATTAGACAGTCATTTGACCACTAAAAACTGTGTAGATTGCCATAGCTTATAACGCTTTGAAAATAAAGAGGGCGCGATTTGAACGCACGGCCTACGGATTAGGAATAATCGGGGCACCTTTCCCCGGTTCTTCTCGAAACTTCTCAACTGTTTGATTTGTCGTGTCATTCTCCGAATATCAGAAGATTCCAGCATCCAACAGATACCGGGATCTTCTGGCATTTTCCAGGCACGATTACACAGGAATTACACAGACTCTTGCGCCGCCTTGGCTTCACCCCGCGACCGCAACGCCTCGTACAGATTCGCCGGTCCCAGCAGGATATCCCTCAACCCGTGGCGGACATGCTCCGAGTCCAACGCCTGTTTGCTCATGGTGCTGTGGGCAGAAAAAGCGTCCATTATGGCGTTCATGAGTTCATTGGCCAAGTCGGGGGAATTGGAGAACTGCTGCTTGGTATTGTTGGCCGCCTGCTGAACCAAAATTTCGGATTCCAGCAACTTCCCCTTCAGGACGTGATTAACGTAAATCAGCTTGTCATCGTCAGAAAGCTCACCCTCGAACAGCGTGTTGACCTTCTGGATGATTTCCGCCAGCAGTACCTTTTCCTTCTCTTGGACCTCACCACTGCCGGTTGCAGTCATTGGTTGGAGTTTGTCTGCTTCACCTTCCTGCAAAGGCAGATTTCGTTTCCCCTGTTCCCTGAGTTTGTGATGGGTCAATGTCACCCTGGAAAGGTCCACCCCCTCACGTTCACGGCCAAATTCCAGCAGGGGAAGCAGGCGCTTGAAGAAGATGGCCCGTTTCTCAAGTGCCGTGCTGCCGTAATCGAACAGTTGGGAAAGAAACACGTACACCCTCAAAAATGCACCCAGATTCCGTTTGAACAGAATCAATACATTGAGTTCATCAAGAGCGGCTTGCTCGGCTTGAGCGTCCCTACCTTCACGCGCTGCGTTCCAGTCATTCAGTGCGCTCTTGTAGCGTTTAAGTAGCCGGTCTGCTACTGGCTCCAATGCTGCTGCCAATTGAGCTTGTGAGGCGTTGGGATTCATCTCGACCGCTACCACCCGTTCAACCTCATGCTCGTCGTAGAACCCGGTGGCATCCAGTTGCGCTTTCAGGTCGTAAACCAGATTGGGGTCGGTCACTGCGGCCAGTTCGGCGGTTTCGTAGTAGGTTCGGAAAGCTGCCAGAATCTCTTCCGGGTCATTCACGAAATCCAGGATGAAGGTGGTATCCTTGCCAGGATAGGCACGGTTGAGACGCGAGAGGGTCTGTACCGCCTGGATTCCAGCCAGGCGCTTGTCCACATACATTCCGCACAAAAGAGGTTGGTCAAATCCGGTTTGGAATTTGTTGGCCACCAACAGTATCTGATATTCCGGGGTGGTGAAGGCTTCCCGGATGCCTCGTCCGCGCAAGTTGGGATTGAGGGTGACGCTGGTTTCGGTATAGGGGTCATCACCCGACTCTTGGTCCCGTACCTCACCGGAGAAGGCGACCATGGTGCCCATGCGATAGCCGGAGTTCTGGATGTATTGGTCAATGGCCAGTTTCCAACGCACCGCTTCCAAACGACTGCCCACCACTACCATCGCTTTGGCCTTGCCATCGAGCAGCGGGGCGACATTCTCTTTGAAATGCTCCACCACCACCTGCACCTTCTGGCTGATGTTGTAGGGATGCAGACGCACCCAACGCATGATGCCCTTCATGGCCTCATGGCGCTCAACCTGTTGGGGTGTAGTTCTTCAGCACATCGAGAATGAACCCCTCTTCGATGGCCTGACGCATCGAATAGATATGAAACGGCCCGGGAAGATTGGTGGCTGAAGCGGGTTGAGTGGGGTCGGGTCGGCGGCCGAAGATTTCCAGAGTCTTGGCTTTGGGTGTGGCGGTGAAGGCAATATAAGTGATGTTGGTATTCCCGGCACGAGCGGACATCTGGGCAGCCAACAGCTCTTCGAAGCTCTTCAACAGAGAGTACCTGCTTGAGCTTGGCCGCAGAGGTTCCGGTTTGTGAGGAGTGCGCCTCATCGGCGATGACCGCGAATCGTTTCCCCTTGGTGGCAGCCAACTCCTGCACCATGGCCAAAGCGAAGGGGAAAGTCTGGATGGTGCAGACCACGATTTTTTTGCCGCCGGAAAGCACCTCGGCCAGTTCGCTGCTTTTGCTTTGGTGTTCCCCGGTGATGCTGGCTACCACCCCGGAGGTGCGTTCAAAGCCGTCGATAGCCTCCCGCAACTGGGCATCCAACACGGTTCTGTCACTGACCACCAACACCGAATCGAACAGCTTGGTGTGCTGCTGGTCGTGCAACTCGGCCAGAAAATGGGCCGTCCAGGCGATGGAGTTGGTCTTGCCCGAACCGGCAGAGTGTTGAATCAGAAATTTCTCACCCGGTGGCCCGGCCAGCACCGAGGCCACCAGTTGCCGGGTGACATCGAGTTGATGGTATCGGGGAAAAATCAGGTCAGAGAGTTTCTTTTTGCTGTCCTTCCTGGCAACGATATAGCGACCCAGAATCTCCAACCAGGAATCAACCGCCCACATCTCTTCCCAAAGATAAGCGGTGCGGTGGCCGTTTGGATTGACCGGATTCCCTTTGCCACCACCATCACCCCGATTGAAGGGCAGAAAGCGGGTCTGTGGACCTTGCAACTTGGTGGTCATCCTGACTTCGGAGTTGCTGACCGCAAAATGGACCAACGCCCCACGGGGAAAATCCAGCAACGGTTCACTGCTTCCCTGACCCTTGGGACGGGGATTGCGGTCAAAGCGGTACTGGTCCACCGCATCTTCCACCGATTGGGTGAAGTCGCTCTTCAACTCGATGGTCGCCACCGGCAGACCATTGAGAAACAGCACCAAATCCAGACAGTTCTCGTTGTGGGTCGAATAGCGCACCTGACGCACCACCCGCAAACGATTGGCCTGATGGCGGCTTTGCAGTTCAGGATTCATCGCCAGAGCCGGTTTGAACTGCGCCAGCTTCAACGGTTGACGCAATCCCAAAAGCTCTACCCCGTGACGCACCAATTCCAAGGTTCCACGGTCATCCAACTGTTTGCGGATGCGGTCCAACAAGGTGGTTTCGGCGGATGCACCGTGATTTTTTTGGATAGATTCCCACGCCTTGGGCTGGGTCTGTTGTACCCAGGCCATCAGGTCGGCGGGAAACAGAGCGCGGTTCCGGTCGTAGTGACTGGCATCCCCTTCCACATAGAGCCATCCATGGGCGGCCAGGTGGTGGCAGATGTCGTCTTCGAACGCGATTTCCCGATGCAGGTTCATCTGGATCCTTGGCCTCTGGTCGTTAACGTCCGTCGTCTTCCCTTTGCAACAGTCTAATGGATTAAATACCCCGCAATTAATCCATTCAACGCAATTTCATCCATTGTTTGCATTACGAGATCCTGCGCCAACCAGCAGCTGGCCCCCGGCCTACGCTGACGATTTTTCCCTCATTTTTCAACTTTGTTAATGCGCTGCGAATCGTGTCACGCCCGACTATTGGGCAACGCTTCTCCACGTCGGCCAAACGGAATTCAACCGGTAAGGCTTCCACAGCCCTTTCCACCATGCGTGTTCGAGCACCGTGCCCCAGGTCAACAGCCGTGTTCTGTTCCAATTCCCGATAGGCAGCCAACACGACACCCAGCAGGTATTCGGTAAAGGGAACATGATTGTGCTCGCCAGTGGACCAAGCGGCATCGGAAAGGGAGAGGCTGTCGTAATAACTGGCTTTGCTCTCCTCGATCAACCGTTCCAGGCTGATGTAGCGGCCAACGTCAAAATCCATCCGGTGCAACAGCAAAATGGTCATCAGACGCGCCACGCGTCCGTTACCGTCCGAGAACGGGTGGATGTACAGAAAATCATGAATATAGAGTGGAATCACGAGAATCGGTTCGATCTCCCCGGCATCCAATGCGAAAGAGAGGTTTTCATGCAAGCCGCACATGGCCTTTTCCGTCAATGCCGGTTCGACCGTTCGCAAGCGGACGCGGATGATCGCCCCAGAAGCATCCCGCTCCACGATATCGTTGGACGCCTGCTTGTAGTTGCCGCCCCCGGATGGCGTGTAGCGCATCAGCGTCTGATGAAGCTGACGTACCAGGTTCACGGTTGGCAACATCTCTGCCGCATTTTGATGGATCAAGGCCAGGGCATCCCGATAGCCCGCCAGTTCGGACTGGGAACGATCATGGGCAACGGGTTCAGCGGCTTGACGCACAATACGATCAAACGTTTGTGGTCCGACTTCCACATTTTCCATACGGCTGGAAGATTCCACACTCTCGATCACCGCCATCTGTCGCAGACGTTTGAGCACCTCGGGCCTGGTCTGCGTCCAAAGAGCCTGTTTGCCACGATATTCGGTCAGGGCTGCCACCAAACGGATCAACCGGGGTGGCATGGTCAACCTGTTCAGGTAATCAGGCGTCAAGGAGTTCATGGGATCTCCTTCGGGCTGAGACCCCTTACATCAATTTTGCCGGTCACGGCAGCGGATATGAGAGCGGAGCGGCGTTCTTTCAAAAGGTCGATGGCCCGTTGGGCCTCTGCGGTGAGGGTGTCGAGTTTGGCGATTGCAGATTCTAGAAAATTTGCAATTGCAAGCTGCTCTCCGATAGGTGGAAAACCAAATCGATATCGCCGTAATGCCTCCGCCGTCAAATGTTCAATAGTTGCTTGATTTCCACCAGCAACAAATACACCTTGCTTTGTCGCATTATCCATAATATGGAATAGAAATTCGGCACTATCTCTTTCTTTATTTATTGCTCTTAATCGATGCAACGCCTTCTGATAGTAGCACTCTTCAATTTCACCACGCCATATTGCAGACCGTCCAACATAGCTCCCACCCTCATTGACCATTAAATCCCCAGGACGAAGACTAAATTTTATTCTATCATCTTCATCAAAATCCATTTCCGGCAGGTCTTGAAGATTTATTTGTCCCCACTGCACGTCAAAAACACGCAGATATGGGCGAAGGTGATGACCGCTGATTTTGTTGGTATCCAGCATCTTTCCTAGTTGCACTTCGTAGCGGTAAGAAACCGGCACGACATCCCAATGTTCCGGCACCTCACCCAACCATTCAATCCCGCTATCCTTCATCGGGGCGTTGGGGTTGAGTCCCTTGGTCACGGCGTGGGAGATGACCGCTTGGCGTTTCTCTTTCAACAGCGCAATCAGCTTTTCCTGCTCGGCCACCAGGGCATCGATTTTACCCGTCTCGCGGTCGAGGAAGGCGGCGATGGCGGATTGTTCAGGGGGGGATGGGACAGGAATATAAAAAGCCGCAAGAGCGTCACTAGAAATCTCAAGAAAGGTCGTCCCCTTACCCCGTATATTCAACTCATCAGTGGCTATACTCAATAGGTAATAAAAGAACTTACAATCAGTTTCTCTATTCGGTACAAGAGCCTTGCATCCCTGATTCGTACACAGGGACATAGAAGTAATCCCTAAAGACCCAATAGGCGCACGAGTAGAAAGAATGATGCAGCCCTCTGGTATAATGGTTGTACCACAAGATGCCAGCCCTTCCTCACTGATAGTTCGCGCCGAACCAGTAATCATATAACCGTCCAACTGGCTCAGGTCAGCAGGGGTAATCCAAACGATGTCCCCTCCCCAAAAGGATTCTCTATCTGATTTAGGAGTTGAACCGCTGATAATGGCGAAGATTCTTTTTAGAGAGGTTAAAATCCAATGCCCCGGCACTTCCCCCAACCACTCCACGCCGGAATCTTTGTAGTCTGGATACCTGGAGAAACTCATGATGACGAGCTCCTCGTGGTTTGCCAGATTGGTCGCCAGGCATGATCAGCGGGAAATCCCATTGCCGAAGGATCGATGGCATGCTGTTGGATGATCGCCAACAGGCGATTCTGCCAATCGTTGTTCGGCTCGATCCGCTCCATTATCCAGACCAGCATGACCAGAGCATTGTAAATTTTGCGACAGTTTTCCTTGCAAAAGTTTTCGACCAGTTCCATGGGTTTGGATCGTGGAATCCGCATGGTGATCGTAAAACTTCGATTCCACAGCCGATGATGGTGGGCGCAATCGTTACGGATCAGGTTGAGATGGCGCAGGAATGACTCCAATACATCATCATCAAAACCGAAAGTATTGGCAATAGCGCGGCGAATCGGCTTTGGCCTCAGGTCGGCATACCACCTGGAGAGCGCGCCAAATGTCAGCAATTCGCAGCAGGCCCAAATGGGCGGCAAATTCGGTTCGGTGTATTTGTCTAAGTAATGTTTGACAAAGATCTCATGTGAATTGTGAATACTCTCTTTCAGATTGTCGAGATTTTTTTTGAATGTCTCGGGATTGACACAGAGTGACGGGAGCATGTAGGCATGTGAACCATGCTCTTTGGATAGATAATAGGCCCACTGGGTCCGCAACGACACCTCAACCCGCTCAATGGCATCCATCATCAATAAACGCAACTTGCGATCAAACTCGTACAGATTCAAGACCTCTGAAAATCGTGTGCCCGGACGGAATCGATGCGTGGCATGCTCCTCCTCAAAAGGCAACCAGTAGGCGACCAGGCGATAGTAATTCAAATGGGTGAGGCAATGGATTGCTTGCGCATAATCGTCGATGATCATGCCTCTGGATTGCAACAGCGCGATTTGCTGAGCAAACGAAGTGTGGGGCTTGTCATAGCGCATGCGAAAGAGATCCGGAACCGGATTCCCCAAACAAGAAACCCGCCGGTTTGAGGGTACTCGATCGAGCATAGCCTTGGCGGGTATTGTTGATTTTTATATATACCAAAATCGTCATTTTGGCAACCAGATTTTGTAGGTGAAATGCAATTTGCCAAAGCGCTGCACTCGGATGTGGTACGGATGCATACTCCCGTAACCGTTGCCCATCGGCGGCAGTTGTTGCATTTTGTGCAACAACTTGTTCCACACGCAATTCCCCATCGGAAAATATATTACGAATATGCCTAGAAATCACTGAGTTGTCACGATCGAACAATAGAGCGATTTGATTTAACGTCAACCAGACCGTCTCATTTTGCAAGACAACCTGTAATCTTGTCCGTCCATCCTCGGTCTGATACAAAATCACCTCTCCCAGACCGGTCACGCCCCGCGATGTCGTCATACCGTCAGCTCCCACAGCATGGTCTGAATCCGTCCCACCACCTCTTTGAGGTCGGCATCGATGGCATCCAGTGACCGGGGCGGCTGGAACACGTAAAAATAGCGGTTGAACGAGATTTCGTAGCCGATTTTGCTCTTGTCGTGGTCAATCCAGGCATCTGGAGCGTGGGGAAGCACCTCCCGCTTAAAGTAGACATCCACATCTTCGTTCAACGGCACATTCTCGGTATCCCGCAATTTGGCATCCGGTTGCGGCTTTCCCTTCTGCTTACCTTTCAGACCCAGCACCACCTTCCCGGATTCATCCCGTTCCGGTCGCTCGACGGTAATGGTCCTGTACCCGAAATCGGTATTGGCAAAGATGCGGCTGATGGGTTTGCCATCCGCTTCCGCCTCGGTGAAGGAACCGAACAGTCGGGTGATGGCGTCAATGTGTTCGTCCGACAGCTCCTTGCGCTTGCTCCCTAAGCTCTTGCGCATCTTCTGCCACATGCCACTGGCATCAATCAACTGCACCTTGCCCTTTCTCTGGGCGGGCTTGCGGTTGCTGACTATCCAGACATAGGTGGAAATTCCGGTGTTGTAGAACATGTCGGTGGGCAGACCGATGATGGCTTCCAAGAGGTCGTTCTCAAGCACATACCGCCGGATTTCGCTTTCACCACTCCCGGCACCACCGGTAAACAACGGAGAACCATTCAACACAATACCAAACCGTGAACCCCCATCGGCTACCGGACGCATCTTCGAGATGAGATGCAACAGGAACAGCATGGAACCATCCGATACACGAGGCAGACCGGGACCGAATCGCCCGTTGTAACCCTGGCTCTCGTGTTCCTTGCGCACCTCTTTTTCCACCTTTTTCCATTCCACCCCGAACGGGGGATTGGAAAGCATGTAATCGAACTTTTTGTGCGGGTGGCCATCTTCGGAGAGGGTGTTGTCAAAGACGATGTTGGAGACATCCTGACCCTTGATGAGCATGTCCGCTTTGCAGATGGCATAGGACTCCGGGTTAAGTTCCTGACCGAATACCGTCAACCGCGCTTGGGGGTTGTGTTCCTCCAGATATTCACCAGCGATGGAGAGCATACCCCCTGTACCTGCTGTGGGGTCATAGAGCGTCCGTACCACCCCAGGAGTGGCCAACACCTGGTCATCCTCAATGAACAAGAGATTGACCATCAACCGAATCACCTCACGCGGGGTGAAGTGTTCTCCAGCGGTTTCATTGGACAGTTCGGCAAAGCGGCGAATCAGCTCCTCGAATACCAATCCCATCTGGTAATTACTTACCGACTCCGGGTGCAGGTCAAACCCAGCAAACTTTTCCACCACCTGATAGAGCAACCCGGCCTTGGCCAACCGCTCCACCTGGGTATGAAACTCGAACCGCTCGAACACATCCCGCACCGCCGGTGAGAATCCGTTGAGATAGCTGAACAGGTTCTCTCGGATGTGGTCCGAATCCCCCTTCAAGCGGGTCATGTCCATCGGCGAGATGTTATAGAAACTCTGACCCGCCTTCCGCAGCACGAAGGGTTCAGGGTTGATGCCCATTTGCAACTTCTGAGCATGTTCCGCCAATACAGCGGCCTTGGTAGATGCCAAAACGCAATCCAATCGCCGCAGCACCGTCATGGGCAGGATGACCCGGCCATATTCCGACTGCTTGTAATCACCACGCAACAGGTCAGCGACGGACCAGATGAAGGCAGAAAGACTTTGTTGATTCATTTGGCATGCTCATCCTGGTCGTATTTGATTGCGATGGTGTTTATTGGTTGTGGCTCATGTTGAGTATTGGCGCAGTATAGATCAATAAAGCCCAACAAGCCGCTGTGCGCCATCAACAAAAAAACTCAAGGACTATACAGCAAACCCCACGCCGCTGGCGGACCCAAACCCATAAAATTGCGCCCCATATCCGTCATGCCGAGATACTCGTGATTCCCACCCAAAAATTCCCATTTTGCCCACACACAAATCTGCGCACATGCACGCATTTGGGTGTCGCACGTCGTAGAGATTGAACGGGATATGGGGGGGGATAGCGATACCAGCAACGCCACCAGACCACACGTGCAGCCTTATTTTGGATGCATAAAAATCTGCTTTCGCGCAGGCATTTTTAGGTTGAAAGTCGTCAAGATTCGACCCGTCCTCCGAGTGCCCGCCGCGCCCGTGCGCCGCAAGCCCGGCATCGGTCTACTCTTCATCACGAGGAGCAAACCGCAAGCCCATCATGATAAGGAAATCATCCTGCTCTTCATGGTCAGCCAAATGCCATTCACGCAGCAAATTTTCAACCCTCTGCGAGACCCGAAGGCTCGGCGTTCGTTGATATGCCGGGTTGGTGTTTGCCTCCCAGGCTCTGTCCGCTTGTTCCGAATCAATTTTGCCGTCAGTCCCGCGTTGAATCCGCTCATAAAGAATGGCCTTTTGAACAGCGGCAAGAGAAACACCTCGATGCCTGCTGTATTCGCGCAAACCCATTTTCATTCTCAAAGCCCTCTTGTTGGCGACGACCGCGACCATCTAATCACACAATACACCATCAAACAGCGCATCGTCAAACAGCAGATCATCAAACGATATTCCAGCAAAATCATGATAAAAACGAGCGAGTTCCTGCGACATCTCCTGCATCCCGCCTTTATCCCCTCGATGTGCGGATGCCCATTTTCCACGTTGTTCATTTGTGCTGTTTCCATTACTGACGTTTCACCGTTTTTCTTGATAACCAAAAACAACTATAGAGAATCTTATGTAAGAGAGTGGATCACACGTGCTGAATTGATGGGTCAGTAATCCCAGGGTAACTGGCATGCCAACCTTCTGTTGACAGTCAAATCAGCCCTATTTTTCCGGTAGTTGCAGATATAAATATTAACAAATACTTATAAGGCGCGCCATCAAATAATCCTATTAAAGGATAAAATGCTTTATTTCTAATCCCGCTGAAATTCTCAAATATTTCCTTCGTAATCAATGAAATAAACGTGAACATGGCCCGCTTTTGGTGTATACTTCATGGTGCAAACCGTTGAAAATACATTCAAAAGGAGCCATGTTCGATGTTCATTCTACGCCCTTTGCTTGCACCTTTCCAGTCTGCTTTTTCCGGAACCTCTTTGGGCCAGGAACGCGCTGCTTGGTTCATTCAGACGCTTCTGG
>JAMOBI010000149.1:0-8407 GCA_039908105.1 Magnetococcus sp. YQC-9 | reverse complement strand
GGGGGATAATCCCCCTGGACCCCTATTAATGGAACTACGCATCCCGTGATGGTTGCGGTTTAAGCCGCAACCATCTTGAGATGGGTAATTTTCTTAAAGGCCGTGTGCAAGATGCGAGCGTCGTTTCCAAAAAGCGGAAACGACGCTCGCGAAGGCGGCGCGCGGCGCATTTTTCGCAAAAGGCGCGAAAAATGCTTCTTTTGAAGAGCGCGCTAAAAGCAAAGTCAAAAGCAAAACCCTGGGAGAGGAATCTCCCAGACCCTCTCTTTTTTTTACCAGTAGAAACGATTCACAAAATATAGCGCGACAGATCCTCATTCTCGGAGAGATCCTGCAACTGACGCCGCACGAATTCGGCATCGATCACCAACCGCTCGCCACGCCGATCCGGCGCGGTGAACGAAATTTCGTCGAGCAGCTTCTCCATCACGGTGTGCAACCGCCGCGCGCCGATGTTCTCGGTGGTCTCGTTGACCCGCGCGGCAATCTCGGCCAAGGCACGCACCCCGTCCTCGACAAACTCCAGCGTGATCTCCTCGGTCTCAAGCAGAGCGGCATACTGCCGGGTCAAGGCATTCTCCGGTTCGGTCAGGATGCGCAGGAACTCCTCCACCCCGAGGCTCTTCAACTCCACCCGGATCGGCAATCTCCCCTGCAACTCCGGCAGCAGATCCGAAGGCTTGGCCAGCTGAAACGCCCCGGAGGCGATGAAAAGGATGTGATCGGTCTTGACCATGCCATGCTTGGTGCTCACCGTGGTCCCTTCGACCAGCGGCAACAGGTCGCGCTGCACCCCCTCGCGCGACACATCCGCACCACCGCGAAACTCGCCGTTGCGCGCACACACCTTGTCCAACTCGTCGATGAAGACGATGCCCGCCTGTTCGACCCGTTCCAGCGCGGAGCGCTTGGACTTCTCCCGATCCACCAGCTTGCCGGCCTCCTCGTCGATGAGGAGTTTGAGCGCCTCCTTGACCGAGACCTTGCGCCGCGTGGGACGCGCGCCGCCGAAGACCGAGCCCAGCATCTCCTGGATGTTGATCCCCTCCATCCCCTGCGGGGTGAACACCTCAAGCGTCGGACCGTTGCGCGGCTCGCGCAGATCGATCTCGATCTCGCGTTCATCCAGTTTCCCTTCGCGCAGCATCTTGCGAAACTTCTGCCGCGTCCCGGAGTCCCCTGGCAGGGCCGAGACACTCTCCACCGTGCCATACGAAACGTTTGGACCAGGCAGCAATGCGTCGAGAATCCGATCCTCGGCAGCCTCCTCCGCCTGTCGGCGCACCTCTTGCTTGGAGCGTTCCAGTGCCATCTTGACCGCCATGTCGGTCAGATCGCGGATGATCGACTCCACATCCCGACCCACGTAGCCCACCTCGGTGAACTTGGTGGCTTCCACTTTAAGAAAGGGGGCATCGGAGAGTTTGGCCAGACGCCGGGCGATTTCGGTCTTGCCCACGCCGGTCGGGCCGATCATGAGGATGTTCTTGGGATAGACCTCTTCGCGCATCGCCGGATCGAGCCGCTGCCGCCGCCAGCGGTTGCGCAGCGCGATGGCCACAGCCCGTTTGGCCTCGTTTTGGCCAATGATGAAGCGGTCCAGTTCGGAAACGATCTCGCGCGGGGTAAAATCGGACATTTACAACTCTTCAAAGATGAGATTGGAATTGGTATAAACACAGATCTCCGCCGCGATGCCCATGGCGCGTTCGACGATCTCGCGCGGCGGGAGTTCGGTATGACGCAGCAGCGCCCGCGCAGCGGAGAGCGCATAAGGAGAGCCCGAACCAATGGCCAGAATCCCCTCTTCCGGTTCCAGCACATCGCCGGTGCCAGAGATCAGCAGACTGTTGGTGGCATCGGCCACGGCGAGCATCGCCTCCAAGCGCCGCAGCATGCGATCGGTACGCCAATCCTTGGCCAATTCGACCGCAGCACGGGCCAGGATGCCGCCGTGCTTGACCAGTTTGGCCTCGAACCGCTCGAACAACGTGAAGGCATCGGCAGTCGATCCGGCGAATCCGGCCAGGGCGCGACTCTCTTTTAAAAATCGCACCTTGCGGGCATTGGCTTTGATCACCGTGGATCCGAGCGTCACCTGGCCATCCCCGGCCATCACCACGCTCGTTCCGCGCCGCACCGACAGTATGGTGGTCCCCTTGAACATGCTGGCAACTCCCTTCAAGAAAAAAAAGCATGGTGCGTTCTTTCCTGGCGGATTGCAAGGTGGTGTCACATGACCGGGCCTCAACCGATCGAAAACGAGGCGCGCACCCTGGAGTTGATCTTGAGTCCGCCCCATCCGTGCGGCTATCTGCCCGATCTGGTCGCCAACACGCTCTATATCCATCCCGATTTCCCGATGGAGATGGTCCGCTTCGAGTATCTGCTGGCCACCGGATTCCGGCGCAGCGGCAATCTGGTCTATCGGCCCTGGTGCTCAGGGTGTGATGCCTGCGTGCCGGTGCGGATCCGGGTACGCGATTTTGCCAAATCGGCCTCGCTGCGACGGGTGATCCGCCGCAATCGCGATCTGACCGTGCAGTCGGGCCGTCCGGTCTTCTCGGACGAACATTTCGCCCTTTATCGTCGTTACATCAACAGCCGGCACGGGGATGGGCCGATGGCCGAGCCGGAGTATGCCGAGTTTATGGAGTTTCTGTACTCCGACTGGTGCCCGGTCCGTTTTGCCGATTTCCGTTTGCAGGGCCGTTTGATCATGACTGCGGTTTATGATCTGACCCGCAGCAGCCTCTCTGCGGTCTACACCTTTTTTGACCCGTGCGAACAGGCGCGCAGTCCGGGCACATTGGCGATTTTGTGGGAGATCGAGTTGGCGCAGCAGTTGGCCCTTGATTGGGTCTATCTGGGGTATTGGATCGCCGATTGTCCGAAAATGCGTTACAAAGCCCGTTTTCAGCCGTTGGAGGCGTATGTCAATCGGCGTTGGATTCCGTTGCCCACGGATGCGGAGTGAGGGAAGATGGGGGTGGCGATCGAAGATCCAACGATTGCAGGGGTCCGGAAAGCGGCACGCTTTTCGCTAAGGGTCTGGAGGAAAAACCTTCAGGTTTTTTTGCCGTTCGCACGCTCATGAACGATAAGGCATGATTCGCACAAACTGCGAAAAAATTTTTCTTTTAATCGTACCCATTTTTGGATGCGTAGTTTTTCGCAAGAGGCGCGCCAAAAGCAAAATCAAAACCCTGGGAGAGGAATCTCCCAGACCCTCTGGCAAAGCCCTTGGGACTTTGTTTTTGACTTTAGCGCGCTCTTCAAAAGAAGCATTTTTCGCGAATTTTCTAGAAAAATGCGCTGCGCGCCGCCTTCGTGAGCGGCGTTTCCGCTTTTTTTGAAACGACGCTCACATCTTGCACGCAGCCTTGCAAAAACTATGCATCCCAAAGCAGGTGCGGTTTAAAGCTACAAATCCGAAGCCGGGTGCGATTGATCACCAATCAACACTCATCGTGGCAGAACTTTCGTCTCCGGAAGCGGCATGCCGATCAAACGCCGCAGCCAACCACCCAACGTCGTGGCCGGATCATGCGGCTTTGCATCCACGATCAAAAGTGGACAGGGCAAGGGGGAGATCTTCTGCTGCCAGGGAAACCAGCCGTTCTGCAACTCTCTCGCCCTGGACTCATCGGTCAGAATCAACGAGGCGCCCCACTCTTGAGCCAAGCGGGTCATCTCACCAGCCGGATGTCCCGCGAGAATCTCGCCAGAGGCTGGATCACAGCCGGTGGTGAGCAGCAAGGCATGCAAAGCCGCACGCAATTGCTCCATCCGCTCTTCAAAGCTCTCCACCGAAGGATCGAAAAAGGTCACGAAACGGATCTCACTCCGCCCGTTGCGATTCGCCAACTTCAGGGCGGCCCGAATCACCCATTCCGGATGCGCCGCCAGATCGATCACCGCGATCAGATGCATTGGAGCGGACATTGTGATTCTCCCGATCGACCTTCATCAACCCGGTGATTGCCACACAACGGACAGGGATTCACGCCTGGCCGCCCGCCGGCCCTGAATGAGTGCAACGACGATGATTCCCGCACCCAGAGCCAAAGCCAGAATCATGATCAAAAAGCTGGTATTTTTCAAAAGTGTCATTGTGGCTGGCGCCATGGCGGGCATCAGGTCGAGCTGTGACATGTAGACCGGAATCACCAGGGCACGGCTCACCATGACGGTCAGCATGATCACGCCCATGACCAGTTTGATCATGTAAGGTTTCACATAGGTGGTGCCGATGGCGCCCAACTGGATACCGAAGAGCGAGCCGGCCAGGATGATCATCGCCAGTCGAATGTCCACGTAGCCGCTCCAGGCGAACTTGATCGTGCCACCCACCCCCATGACAAAGGCGATGACCAGCTCGGTGGCCGAGGCCATGAGGCTGTTGAGGCCCAGGACGTAGATCTGCGCCGGCACGCCGATGAAGCCGCCGACCGCGATGGTGGCGGCCAGCAGGCCGGTGGCAAAGCCGAGCGGGATGGTGAAGAGGACCGAGATCGAGGCGTTGATGCTCTTGAAATGGACCATGGTGCCAGGGATATGAACGCTCTGCACCCAAAGGGCCAGACGTCCGGGTTTCTCCTCTTCGGTCTGACCGGCGCGATGGGTTTTGATGGTATCGCGCATCACGAAGCCGCCAACGATGCCGAGCACCAGCACGAAGGCCAGCGATACGTAGAGATTGGAGCCGATATCCCCAAAGCGCTGCTTGATGATCTCCTGGAAGTGCGCGCCGGTGAGCACGCCGGCCTCGGCGGAAACTCCCATGATCAACCCCATCTTGAGATCCACCTGACCGTAGCGGGCCCGTTTAAGCGCGCCGACCAAAGCCTTGGGGAACTTGTGACACATGTTGCTAGCCACCGCGACGATGCCGGGTACGCCGAGGCTCATCATCGCCGGGGTGAGCACAAAGGCGCCGCCTGAGCCGATGAAGCCGCTGACCAGCCCACCGACGAAGCCGACTATGAACAGATAAAGTCCGTTAACCAGATCAAGCTGAATGAAATTTAACGATTCCATGAGAGAGATCCCTGCCAGGCGAGCGAAACGAAGACAAAAGCGATCATTTTTGAGCAATCATTTTTTGGCCTGGATGCCCAGGCTTTCCCAGAATTCGGCGGTGAAGTGACCATGCACGAAGGAGAAGACGAAGGCGATCACCACCGGCACGATGAAGTACCAGCGACCTTGTGAGGAGATGGCGAGCACCTCTTTTTCAAAGATCAGCAGTGCGGCGTAGAGAGCGATAGAGAGCGCTCCCCAAAGGATGAGCTTTTGAAAACCGTGTGATACCTGATTGCCAGCGGACATGATGCGCTCCCGGAATGAACCAATGAAAAAGACCGAACCGATGATCGTTTGGCGGACGAGGTAGCCTCCAAATCGGTTATGGTCGTCAGTTTGGCAAACCAGGCGTTAAGCGAAGGTTAAAAACGCGTTAATTGAAGCTTAATGTAAAAGATTCCATTCAACCGCACCCACTTTGGGATGCGTAGTGGATCAACCAAGCTGATTTGACTGGTTGCGATGGGCTGGCACGCCGGTCACTCAACCTTGAAGGCCTCTGTCACGCGGCTTTGTTTTGGGCCTTGTTCGCGGGATTGTGTTGCAAAAGGCGCAAAACAATCCCGCAAGCCTTGGCTGCGCGCGGCGCATTCTTCGAAAAAAAACGCGAAAAATGCTTCTTTTGAAGAGAGCGCTAAAGGCAAAAGCAAAACCCTGGGAGAGGAATCTCCCAGACCCTCTCTTTTTTTTACCAGTAAAAACTACACATTCCAGGCTGGGTGCGGTTTAAGAGACGGTGAACGCGGGGTTAACGACCTGTTAAGGGCGAAGAAATTGAATCGAGGCCGAAGTTCCCATCCCCTCCTGACCGGTAAGGGAGAGATGCCAGCCGTGACGTTCGCAGATCCGTTTGACCAGGGTCAGCCCGATACCCGAGCCCTCATGGGTGGTCAGATGGCGTGGCAACAGGGCATCGGCCTGGCGGGCACGCAAGCCGGGTCCGGTGTCGCGGATGGTCAATGAAACCGCATCCAAAAGGATATGGATCTCCCCGCGCTCCGTGTAGGCAAAGGCGTTGCGAATCAGGTTGGAGACCGCAATGAAGAGCAGACCGCGATCCACCGGCAGGCGCAAGGGGGAATCGATTTGCTGATCAATCCGGATGGGTTTGTTCTTCAAAAGAAAAGCGTGTTTTTCCACCGCCTCGGTGACCACATCGGCCACCAACGAGTGCTCTTCCAAAGAGAGTGCTCGCTCCTCGCGCGCCATCAGCAGCAGCGCCGACCCCATCTCCGCCATGTCACGCGCGGCACGCTCCACCCGGGCGATCCGCTGACGCTGCTTGTCTGACACCGTTTCATCGTCCATCAGAATCTCGGTGGCACCGAGGATCACCGCCAGCGAGGTGCGCAGTTCGTGGCTCAAATCCGCGGTAAAGGCCCGCTCCCGCTCCATGAACGCTCGCAGGCGCGCCAGATGGAGATCAAAGGCCTGCGCCAACTCACCGACCTCATCCTGGGCAAAATCATCAGCCAGGCGCAATGACCAGAGATCCGGGGGACGATTCTTCACCCGTCGTGCCAGCTCGGTGACCGGGGCGATCACCCCGCCCACCAGCCAGAAACCGCCCACCGCCGAGATCAGCACAATGGCGACGATGCTGATGGCCACCTGCAACAAAAAACGCTGTTCGCGTTTGTGCTGCAACGAGGTGTCGTAGAGAAAGTAATAACGTGACTCGTTGCGATCGGCCACGGCCACCCGATAGGTGAGCTCGCCGACGTTCAGGTCGTGCCGTCCGGGTGGCAGCAGGGAGAGATACTCCGGCAGATCCCTGGCCGGATCGGTGTTGTTTTGCACATAGCCGTGCAGGGTGACGGTCCGGGGGGGGCGCGAGTGAGGATTGCGGTCGCGGCGTGCGAAGAAGTCGTCGAGTTCGGCGCTCAGGGTCTCGTCGATCAGACGCACGCCGAGATCGTGGGTGGACAGATAAAGCGACAGGGCCATCAGACAACCGATCGCCGCCCCGAAGGCGGCGAAGGCCAAGGCCACTCGCGGCCTTAAATCAAGTCGGCGACGCATCGGGTGGCGCCAATCGATAACCGATACCGCGCAGCGTGTGCAGCAGCGGAGGTGCGCCCGGAGCGTGGATGGCCGAGCGCAGGGTATGCATGTGGACACGCAACGCGTCGCTGTCCGGTGGATCATCTCCCCAGACCGCCTGTTCGATGTCGCGTCGTTCGACCACCCCCGGTGCGCGCAGCATGAGGAGTTCCAGGATCTTCAAGGAAATGGCCGGCAGATCCAGGGTACGCCCGCCGCGTTGCGCGCGCAGGGTGTTCAAATTGAACTCCAGATCGGCCACTTGCAGCACGCGGCGCGCCATGCGACCACTGGCGCGTTTGCTCAAGGCGAGGATGCGCATCTCCAACTCTTTGAGTTCAAAGGGCTTGATCAGGTAATCGTCCGCGCCACTGGCAAAACCGCTCACCTTGTCATTCAAAGTGGTGCGCGCGGTCAGCATGATCACCGGGATGGTGCGTCCCGCCTCGTGGCGCAGTTTGTGGCACAAGGTGAGACCATCCATGCCGGGCAGCATCAGATCGAGCACCAGGATGTCATACGGGTTGACCAGCGCCAAATGCAGTCCGGTGACGCCATCCATGGCCAGATCCACCACATGACCCTTTGCTTCAAAGTAGTCGGTGAGATTGGCCGCCAGATCGGCATGGTCTTCGATGAAGAGGATTCGCAAGGGGGTGTGCATGGAGTGAGAGCATAAGGGCATTTCATCCGTGCGCCAAGAAAAATCCTGGGACAATCGAGTGGTCTCATACATCGATTGTTGCCAGCTATCGGCAACATTCGGACAGACATTTCAACCGGGATCCGGCGGATACAGACGATTGCATGTGCCATACCGCAACCATCTTGCACATGGTTTTGCAGATAACAATGCATCCAAAAATAGGTATGGTTTAAACCGCATCTGTTGTTTTGGGATGCGTCGTTTTTCGCAAGGCTGCGTGCAAGATGCACAGAGTCGTTTCCAAAAAGCGGAAACGACTCCCGCAAAGGCGGCGCGCGGCGCATTTTTCTAGAATAGGCGCGAAAAATGCTTCTTTTGAAGAGCGCGCTAAAGGCAAAACCCTGGGAGAGGAATCTCCCAGACCCTCTCTTTTTTTTTACCTGTAAAAACGGCACATTCCAAACTGGGTGCGGTTTGGCATGAGGGATTGAAATAATTATTGAACGCTACGATAATTAAACCGCACCTGCTTTGGGATGCGTAGTTTTTTGCAAGGCTGCGTGCAAGATGTGAGCGTCGTTTCCAAAAAGCGGAAACGACGCTCACGAAGGCCGCGCGCGGCGCATTTTTCGC
>JAMOBI010000148.1:0-5426 GCA_039908105.1 Magnetococcus sp. YQC-9 | reverse complement strand
GCTGGTTCATCACCCCCACCCCCTGCGCCTGCGACCTGGGCCACCGAGCGGGTCGCTGCCAGCCCGAATACCCCACCCGGATCTGCTGGTCCGGCGGGTTCATCACCCCCACCCCCTGCGCCTGCGACCCGGGTCGCCGACCGGGTCGCGGCCAGCCTGAATACCCCACCCGGGTCTGCTGGTCTGGCGGGTTCATCACCCCCACCCCCTGCGCCTGCGACCCGGGTCGCCGACCGGGTCGCGGCCAGCCCGAATACCCCACCCGGGTCTGCTGGTCTGGCGGGTTCATCACCCCCACCCCCTGCGCCCCGTGACTCGGCGCCTACGGCTACAGCTCCCCAAGGGAGTGTTGCCTTGCCCACCAAATCGGCTTTACCGTTTTCTCCTTCCAACACCCATTCTCGCGATCCGTCCAGCCTGTCCGAATCCGGAATTCCAAAGCCCGTGGTCCTGGAACCTCTCAAAAAGTCCCTGTTTTTGAAAAACGCGCGCATGGGTGAGTGCTACGACTCTTTTGTGGAGTTGGACGGCTTGAGCGGGATACGACTCTTCAACGACGGCGGTAGTGGTTTGGCCTACGAGGAGAGTTCGGGGATGTTAACTGGTACTCCCTTGGCCAGCGGGGATTTTTGTTTGATCTTTCGGGGCGTGCTGCATGGCAAGTCGGCAGAAATTACCGCCCAACTTGCCGTCATTCCAGATCCGCGCTCGCTGTGGGTCAACCATCCCAGTCCGCGCGATGCCCCTTTCTGGAAACCGGAGGAAGATTTCCAGCAATTGAGCGGCGAACTGCTCTGCGTTGCTGCCAGCAAACGTGGACGCTCCCACGCTCGTGAAGGAAGTTTCCGGGATGATGATTTTGGGCTGCTGGCATCCTCATCCAGTGGCTGGTACATAGCTGCTGTGGCCGATGGTGCCGGTAGTGCCCCCTATGCCCGCCGCGGCTCCAAGCTGGCGGTCGATACCGTATTGAGCAAACTCCCCCCCCTGCTGGAACAACAGTTGACCCCCCGCCTCGAATCCCTGGTTCAGGCCCATCGCCAGGGACACCCGGATGCAGGCCAGGAGATCCGCCGGCTGCTTTACACCTCTCTGGTCACCACGGCGTTCGAAGCAGCCAAGGCCATCGAGACAGAAGCCGCCATTCATCAGGAAAAGCCTTCGGCTTTTTCTACCACTTTAATAGTCTGCGTGATGCGACGCCTGGCCCGGGGCTGGTTTAGTGCCGGATTTTCGATTGGCGACGGGGGCGCGGCGATCTTCGATCTGCAGGATGGCTCCCTGGCCATTTTGACAGCACCAGACAGCGGTGAATTTGCCGGTCAGACCCGTTTTCTCCAGCGTGCGGAGTTTGGCGGCGGATTTGAAGATCTTTCACGTCGACTCTTCTTTGATATTCGTGAGCAGTTCACGGCTTTGGCGGTGATGACCGATGGCATTTCCGATCCCAAATTTCCCACGGAGGTGGCCTTTGCGGATCCAGCTCGTTGGATCTCTTTCTGGAAGGACGATTTGTCAGCCAGTGTGCGTTTTGCACGCGACAATCCGGAATTGAAGCAGCAGTTCCTGGACTGGTTGGATTTTTGGTCCATAGGCAATCATGATGATCGCACACTGGCACTCCTGATGCCATGACGCGGTTTTGCCCTTTCATTCCTTGATCTCAATCAGCACCTTGCACCTGCCGGAAGAGGATATCATGGCCATTGTCAAGCACACCACAATAGACGGTCAACCGATTGAATATTCAAGCGATCCGATCGGTCAGGGCGGTATGAAGGATGTTTATATGAGTTTGGACCGTTCTTATGTGGTGGCTTTTTATCGTGACCAGCTGGATCCGGCTGGTCAGGAGAGATTGAAGTCCATCGTGGGTGCTTATTGCGAGAATATTTTCAACCGGGAAGGAGGGGCCTATTGGAAAGATCTGTTCTGCTGGCCTACGGCAATTGTCCAGAAAGATGGACGTACCGGGTTCGTGGCCCCGGCGTATCAGCAGAATTTTTACTTTGAGCACGGATCGCTGAATAATGACTTTTTGGGCATCAAGGGCAAAGAGAAGGAAGGAAAATGGTTCGCATGTGCTTCCAACCGTGCCAAATACCTGGCTCCGCAGGAAAAGGGCAACTGGCTGACCCATTTACAGATCTCATTGAATCTGAGTCGAGCTGTTCGGCGCTTGCATGCGGCAGGTTTGGCCCATTCGGACCTGTCTTATAAAAACGTACTCGTAGACCCGACCCGGGGCCGGGCCTGTGTGATCGACATCGACTCCCTGGTGGTGCCTGGGAAGTTTCCCCCCGACGTGATTGGCACTCCGGATTTTATCGCGCCTGAGGTGGTGGCCACCCAGCATTTGGATCGGAACGATCCGCAGCGCCGGCTTCCTTCCACCCAGACGGACATGCACGCATTGTCCGTATTGATCTACATGTATCTGTTCTATCGCCACCCACTGCGTGGTGGCAAGGTGCATGACCTGGATTCCTCCCGAGACGAAATCCTTTCCATGGGTTCCAAGGCCCTGTTTGTGGAGCACCCAACCGATGCGGAAAACCGGGTACGAAAGGAGCATCTGACGCCAGCCGAATTGCCCTGGGGCGACCCCTCCCGCATCCCTTTCACCATCGCGGGCCCCTTGCTGAGCGAGCTGTTTCGCAAGGCTTTTGTGCAAGGTTTGCATGACCCGACCCAGCGGCCCGTTCCTTCGGAATGGGAAAGCGCTCTGGTACGCACCATCGATATGATCCAACCCTGTTCCAACAAACAGTGCGATATGGGTTGGTATGTATTTGACAATACCACCAAACCACGCTGCCCACTCTGTCAAACCCCCTATACGGGCTGCTTGCCGGTGCTTAACCTCTATTCCAGTCGTCATAGTGGTTCCTACCAACTCGACAATCACCGCATCATGGTTTGGAATGGTCAATCCCTGTTTCCCTGGCATATGAACCGCAAAATTGCCCCAAACGAACACCTCACATCGGAACAACGTAAGCGTGTGGGTTATTTTCAGTGTCATCAGGACGAATGGTATCTGGTGAACGTGGCCATGCCCCAGATGCATGATCTTTCCACAAACCAGGATGTTCCGCTTGGCAAGCCTGTCAAGCTGTCCGAAGGTGGCAAATTCTTGTTGTCGCGCGAGGAGGGCGGTCGAATGATCCAGGTGCAGCTGGTACAGGCCTGATGCGACTCGGGCTCGAACAGGCAGCGTACCGGAGTGTACGCTGTCAGACGCTCACCCCATCCCTCTCCCGTACCTCCGACGTCCACAATCGCCGATCCTGCCTTAAATAGGTCAGTCGATCCCGCTCAATCAATGCCGTTTCATACGCTGCGTGCAACTCGGCCAACGTGCCACGCCATCCCCCCTCAGGGGGATCCAAATCGATGCCGATCTGCTGATAAACCGCCAGATTGGCCAGATCCGGACGCGGCAGCCGATCGGCCAGGAAATCCTCCCGCATCGCCAGATAAAGCCCCTCCAGATGACGGGCGAGCATGTTCATGTCGAAAAGCGTGCAACTCGACCGCCCGGCCTCCAAACGCGCCCGTAACGTTGCCAGAGCTACTGGATCATTACCCAGTCGAACGGCGTGCTCGATGTACCCCTCCACCGTGCGACAAACCATATCCCCGAGACCCGCCGCAGTGACCAGACTGCCGCACACCCGCGAGGCAAACGACAATCCAGCCAGGGTCACAATCGGCACCCCCATCCACAACGCATCCGAGGCCGTGGTGTGCGCGCCGTAGGGAAAGCAGTCCAACACCAGATCAACCACCGGATAACGGGCCAGATGGTCCGGATTGGCCACCATCGGGGCAAAGAAGATCCGCTCCGCTGCGATGCCGCGCTCGGCAAACAGGGTCTGCAACCGACTGGTGGCAGCATCGTTCTCATGCAACAGCCACATGACGCTCCCCGGCACGCAAGAGAGCACCTGGCACCACATATCCAGCGTTAATGCGGTGATCTTGCGCACGCCGTTGAAACAGCAGAAAACCACCCCGGTCTCGGGCAGACCGAGTGCCGCACGGGTCGGTCGTGATTCCGCCACCCGGCGTCGCGAGTCGTTGGGCTGATAGCAAGGGAGACGCACCACCCGTTCGGAAAAGAAGAGCTCGTGTTCCGGCGGGATCACGAACGGATCAGCGATGATGTAATGGTGATAGGGCGACCCCATGGTACCTGGATAGCCAAGCCAGTTGACGATCACCGGTGCCGGGCGCATGGAGAGCATCTTCAACCGGGCGGCAAAGGTATACCCATTGATGTCCACCAGGATCTCGATGCGATCTTCCAGAATCCGCCGGGCCGCCTGCTCGTCGTTCAACGGGGTCAGATCACGCCAGTTGCTGGCCACGGCACGGATGCGGTCGTGTTGCGGATCGTTCTCCACCGGCTGGCCGGTGTAGTAAAAAAACAGCTCCACCACTTCCGGATCGTGTTGCTCGAACAGCTCCACCATCAAAAATCCGATGGCGTGCATGCGTAAATCCGACGACAGATACCCCACCCGGGGGCGCCGCGCCGGAGCGGCACGCAGGACGACGTGTTCGTCCAGAAAATCGTTGGGGGCGTATCCGATATCCATGCGGTTGTACTGGGCGGCATTGGCCAGCTGCAACACGGGATCGTCGCTGTAGGCCGCCAGCGACAAAGGGGCGAAGCCGGTCATCAGGTGGGCCTTGGAGCAACGCGCAAAAGGAGCCACCACCGGCCAGAGGCACAACTGCTGTCGAGCGCTCAACCAATGCTCCATGGCGTCGTGCTGGTGGGGATTCATCTCTAGCGCCTGGCGCAGCGCCCACTCCACCCCTGCGGCATCTGCCACCCGACCGATCTGTTTGAAGGCAGCGTTGCGAAAATTGATATTTTCGGCGTTGATCCACGGAACCCGTTCCACCAGTTGCCGCCAGCAGGTTGCCGCAGCAGCAGGTGAGTCCTGTTGTTCCAGGATGTTGCCCAGATTGATGTAGCTGGGCAGAAAATGATCATTGCTTTGCAGGACCGCCTCGTAGGCGGCACGAGCGCTATTCAGCTCTCCCTGATTCTGGAGCAAAACCGCCAGATTGTACCACACGAGGTGCAGGTAGGGGTGGTTCGGATTGCCGGCGATCCATTCGTGATACAGGGCAATTGACTGGCTCACGTCGCCGGCTTGAAGCAGGGCGTCTGTGGCACTGATCAGGTGTGGGATGTCCCATTCAACGGCCATGGAAAGCTCGTGGGAAAGAGGGTTGAGTGCCTGAACCGCAACCATCATGGGATGCGTGGTTTTTCTGCAAGGCTGCGTGCTAAACCGCACCTGTTTTGGGATGCGTAGTTTTTTGCAAGGCTGCGTGCAAGATGTGAGCGTCGTTTCCAAAAAGCGGAAACGACGCTCACGAAGGCGGCGCGCGGCGCATTTTTCGCA
>JAMOBI010000147.1:0-5522 GCA_039908105.1 Magnetococcus sp. YQC-9 | reverse complement strand
CGTATTGAATTGTCAAAGATCGAATCCCGTTGTCAGGGCCATGCCCTCCAGGGAACCCCGAATATAGGGAAATCCTGCCTGCCAGTCAATAGGAAAATTCACATCGATTGCATTTTTTTGAGCTTTTTTGGTAACTCAATGATTCACAATGAGAAATTCCTTGACGAATTTGACCCCCAAAAAGGCCAACACCAGCAAACCATACCCCCACAGCGTAAAACGCACCGCCCGCCTGCCGCGCCACCCCTGATAATGACGCCCCAACAACAACGCCCCGAACACCAGCCAGGTCGCCCAGGTGAACACCACTTTGTGGGAAAAGACGAAATAAACCCCTTTCTGCTCATGGGCGTACCAGGCGCCGGTGATCATGCTCAGGGTGAGCAACAAGAAACCCATGCGCACCATCAGAAACAGGGTGAACTCCAGGGCGTTGAGCGGCGGCAGCATCTCGAAGAGCGCGCCCAGATGCTTGCTCTTCAAAGCATGCTCCTGGAAGGCGTCCATCAACGCAAAAATGGCGGCAATGGTGAACAGTCCATAGGCCAGAAGCGACAGTACCAGATGACCGATCAGCAGTGGACCGGTCACCCCACGCGCTTCGGGTACCGCCGTAGAGAGAAACAGCGAGCCGCCCAGTGTGAGCAACATCAACGGCAGCAGCAGCACCCCGGCCAGCCGCGCCTCGCGTCCCAACAGCCGCCAGCCGGCCAGATACAAGAGCCCCATCACCCAGGAGGACCACTCGAGCGACAAGGCCAGATTCATCACCAGGCCGCCACCGGATCCGAACACCTCCCGGATCATCGGCACCCCCTGCATCACCCATCCGGCCAATACCAGCCACCAGACCGCCACCGTCTCCGGACGCTGGCCGCGCAACTGATGAAAAATCACCCAGGCCGATGCCATGGCATACATGCCCGTAGCAGCCCAAAAATGCAGATCCATGCTCCCTTGATCCTCTTTTCGTGGACGAAGTTTTCTTCGTTGACGTCGGTGCTCTTTTCACCTACCAATGGTTGATTAATCTGGATCTCGCCTTTCACACCCAGTTTTGGCCATGCTTTTTTCCAAGAGCCGTTTTGCAACGGCGCAAAACGGCTCTTGGAAAAAGCATGGCTGCGCGCTGGCATTTTTTTCGCTTCGCAAAAAAAATGCTCTTTGTAAATGCGCGCTACGTCAAAAGCAAAAACCTTGGGGACTTCGTCCCCAAACCCCTACCGGGGGCGATAATCGCCCCCGAACCCCCATAACAGTGATCTGCAATGGGAAGAATGCCCATGTCCACATCCGAGCCCTCTTCTTCCGCCACCCAACCGGTCACCATGATCGTGGTCGCTGCCGGACAGGGCAGCCGCTTTGGCGCCGGACTGCCCAAACAGTACCTCCCCCTGGCCGGTCAACCCCTGCTCGCCCACGCCATCGAACGGCTGCACGCCCACCCCCTGGTCGAGGCAATCCTGCCGGTGATCGCCCCGGATGGCCGGGAACTCTGGGACGATCACCTCGGACCACGCCTGGCCGATTGGCCCAAACTCATGCCACCGGTACCAGGCGGTGCCGAACGGCAGGATTCGGTGCGTCTCGGCCTACAGAGCCTGAATCTGCCGAGAACCGGCTGGGTCGGCATCCACGACGGTGCCCGCCCCTTTCCGAGCCGCGAACTCCTCGATCGCCTCTTCGCCGCCCGCGCCGGTGCCGAAGCGGTGGTTCCGGCCATTATAATCCATGATACCATCAAAAGGATAGATGCGACCGGACGGGTCGGAAAAACCCTCGACCGCAGCAATCTGCGCCGCATCCAAACCCCGCAGGTGTTCCGCTACGGCCCGCTGCTCGCCGGTCATCTGCGCGCCCACGAAGCGGGCGTCCTGCGTTTCACCGACGACGCCGCCCTGATGGAAGCGGCCTACATCGGCGTACAGACCATCGCCGGTGAAGAAGAGAACCTCAAAATCACCCGCCCGGAGGATCTCATCCTGGCGGAAAAACATCTCTCAATCCGGAGTTCGCCCATGGAAAACCGCATCGGCCAGGGATTCGATGTGCATCGCTTCGCCCCGGAGCGCCCGCTGATCCTCGGGGGCGTGACCATCCCGCATGAACAGGGGCTGCTCGGCCACTCGGACGCCGACGTGCTGCTGCACGCGATCATCGATGCTTTGCTCGGTGCGGCATCACTCGGCGACATCGGCCACCACTTCCCGGATTCCGATCCCGCCTATCGAGGGGCCGACAGCCGCGAACTGCTGCGTCGCGTCCATGAGGCCGTAAACCAAAAGGGGTATGGCGTGGTCAACCTCGATGCCACCCTCATCTGCCAGGCACCCAGGATCGCCCCGCACATCAAGGCCATGCGCGCCAACATCGCCGCCACCTTGACCCTCGATCCGGAGCGGATCAACATCAAGGCCACCACCACCGAAAAACTTGGCTTCACCGGACGTGGCGAGGGGATTGCCGCCCAGGCCGTGGCGCTGCTCGCCAGAGCCTATTGACCCAACCTGCACGAAAATCCATTTACCCGGACAGCGTGAGTTGATATCCTTATATTGTTACAATCTCAACTCGTTAAAGGATCCAGCGCATGGCCCCCACGACCGATCAGAGACGACGCCACGAACGGTTCAGTTTCCACAACAACGTCACCTTGACGCTCGTCGACGGACGCCGGATCGAGGGGATTGCAGAGAACATGGGCTTTGGCGGCGCAGCCATGCACATCGACGAAAATCTCCCCGAGGTGCCGCTCGGCAGCGAGGGGCGCATCAAGGTGGTCTTCTTCGGACGCCCGACCGAATATCCCTGTCAGGTGGTGAGCGTGAGCAAGGGCAAACTCGGCATCAAGATCCTGCGCGCGGATTATCAGGGCGCACCCGAAGATCTTCTGTCGGTTCAGGGTTGATGCACCACATGGGTGTGAGGTCACGCCTCACACCCGGTCACACTCCCCCGCATCACACCCGGTGATACTCGCGATACCACGCCACGAACCGCCGCACCCCCTCTTTCACCGGGGTTCGCGGACAGAAATCCACCTCCCTCACCAGATCCTCCACATCCGCCCAGGTGGCCGGCACGTCGCCGGGCTGCATGGGCAGGAAGTTCTTCTTCGCCTCCATGCCGAGCGCCTCTTCCAGCGCGGCGATGTACGCCATCAGCTCCACCGGCTGGTTGTTGCCAATATTGTAGAGTCGATAGGGTGCGGAGCTGGAGGCTGGATCCGGATGCAACCCGCTCCAGGTCGGATCCGGCACCGGGATGCGATCGAGCACCCGCACCACGCCCTCGACAATGTCATCGATGAAGGTGAAATCGCGCCGCATGCGCCCCTCATTGAACACGTCAATCGGACGCCCCTCCAACATGGCACGGGTAAACAGGAACAGCGCCATGTCGGGTCGCCCCCAGGGTCCGTAGACCGTGAAGAAACGCAAGCCGGTCACCGGCAGCCGGAACAGATGGGCGTAGGTGTGGGCCATCAGCTCGTTGGCCTTCTTGGATGCGGCGTACAGCGAAAGCGGATGATCGACATTCTGGTGCACCGAGAAGGGCATGGTCTCGTTGGCGCCATACACCGACGAGGAGGAGGCGAAGACCAGATGCTTGACCCCGGTGTGCCGGCACCCTTCGAGAAGATGGGTGAAGCCGACCAGATTGCTCTGCACATACGACATGGGATTGATCAGCGAGTAGCGCACCCCGGCCTGGGCTGCCAGATTGACCACGCCGTCAAACCGCTCACGCGCAAACAGAGCCTCCATGCCGGCTTGATCCGCCAGGTCGAGCTTCACGAAGGTGAAGCCCTCGTGACCGGTCAGCCGAGCCAATCGGGCTTTTTTGAGATTGACATCGTAATAATCATTGAGATTATCGAGTCCCACGACCTGATCGCCGCGCTCCAACAGCACCCGCGACAGGTGAGAACCAATGAATCCCGCTGCTCCTGTAACGAGAACCTTGCCCACATGTTTTCCTTTCCGATAGACTCTTTAATGCGTGCAGCCGACAAGGACGAATTATAATCGACATTCAGCCGGAATGAAACCGTTAGACGACGACATTTTCCATGGATACGGAAACCCCAATGACCCAACGCGCCACCACCGCTCCCCAGGCGGTATGGATCTATACGGATGGCGCCTGTAGTGGCAATCCCGGCCCCGGTGGCTGGGGTGCCTTGTTGCAATATGGCCCGCATGCGAAAAACCTCTCCGGTTTCGCACCGCAGACCACCAACAACCGCATGGAGATCCTGGCGGCGATCCGCGCCTTGGAGGCGCTCACCCGTCCCTGTCAGGTGATCGTCAATACCGATTCGAGTTACGTCAAGAACGGCATCACCCAATGGCTGCCGGCGTGGAAAGCACGAGGCTGGAAAAAAAGCGATGGCAAACCGGTGCTCAATGTGGAACTGTGGCAACGACTGGAAGCCGTCTGTCAGCAACACAGGGTGGAGTGGCGTTGGGTCAAAGGGCACGCCGGCGATCCGGGCAACGAAACCGCCGATCAACTGGCCCGCGAGGCCATCGAATCCGGACGATCCGGCATCCTGACCCCGGATCCGGCTGGATAGGAGAGAGGAAGTTCACGTCAGATACGTTATCAATATCCAATAAATCAATTAATCAGCGGACCCGGATCGGGTCCGACCCACCGGCGAACCCGGCAAGCCTAACCGGGTCTGGAAACGCACATTTTCGCACGAGGAGATAGCCCATGTTTGAGGATCAACTGCAAGCCGTCAACGAACTCTTGAAAATCAACAGCAAGTTCCGCGAACTCTACGACCAGCACGAGTCTTTGCGCACCGAAATCGACGAAACCCGTCATGCCCGCAATCCGTTCGACATCGAGCGCCTCAAAAAAGAGAAGCTGCGCGTCAAGGATTTGATGGCCGTCATGCTGGCCGAGCACACCGGCTCCGTTCGTTGACATGCCAGATCCCCCCGTGCCGGAACACTCCGGCACGGGTGGGGTCACAGGGGTCAACAGACGGGATCAACCGCGCCGTCCTACCCGATTTCGTTGAAAAATCGATTGTTTCCCCTTGATATCGACCGGATTGGGAGGCAATGGCAACGGCATCCAATGGGTCGGTGTCCATGGCAAACCATCGAGCACCATCCCACCTTGAGGATCGATCCGTACCACGGCCAAGTCCAATCCGTCACTCACCAGCACCACCCGATTGGCATGCGGTCGATGTTCGTCGAGTTGGCGCCACTCCTGCCACATCCGACGCGCCAGCATGGAATCGGCATCCTCATCCGGTTCATCCAACCACTCGATCGCTCGCTTGGCATTGGAAAAAAGCGAATTTTTCGGTGTCGTCATATCACCTGCTCCTAAACCGCACCCAGCTTGGAATGTGTCGTTTTTACTGGTAAAAAAAGAGATGGTCTAATGGTATGGTCCGCCCCGCTCCAAACGGCAGCAGTGTGCCACGGCATCGAAATGTGCCAAGATGGAGCTGATATCAACCATCAAATAAGGAGCGGAGCGGACATGGGCAAGCA
>JAMOBI010000146.1:0-5925 GCA_039908105.1 Magnetococcus sp. YQC-9 | reverse complement strand
TGCGAAAAATGCGCTGCGCGCCGCCTTCGTGAGCGTCGTTTCCGCTTTTTGGAAACGACGCTCACATCTTGCACGCAGCCTTGCAAAAAACTACGCATCCCAAAGCAGGTGCGGTTTAAAAGAAGTGTTTTTCGCGTTTTTTGCGAAAAATGCGCCGCGCGCAAGCCAAGGCTTGCGGGATTGTTTTGCGCCTTTTGCAAAACAATCCCGCGAACATGGCCCAAGAACAAAGCTGCGTGCCAGAGGCTTTAAGGTTTGGTGACTGGCGTGCCAGCCCACGGCCCGTCGCAACCCGTCAAATCAGCTCTGTCGGCCCACTACGTATCCCAAAACAGGTGCGGTTCCGATTCCCATAAAATTGATATATAGCTGCATCAGCAGTGCCGATCCGATTGTCACTTGGAGCCCCGCCGATCTCTCTGCTATCATGTCCGATGGTGTGAGTGAGTCGTTGTTCAATCGGTTTTTTTGTTTGGGAGGGTTTTTAAATGGCCGTGCTGGAAAAAGGTGGCTTGGCTTTGTTGCTGGCAGGGGTATGGTTGACGACGGCCACGGTGTGGGCCTCGGATACCCCGGTGGAGAGCGAACGACCGCCCCTGAAACATATTCCTTCGGCCAACTGTGGCGAGTGTCACCAGGAGATCTATCTTCAATGGCAGGGTTCCATGCATGCCAAAAGCACGGCCTTGACCGATCCGATCCATGGTGCGGTCTATCGCATGGAGGCCGGCGATCCCTCTCAGGAAGGGGTCACCCACAAGGTCACCAAGGCATTTCCCGCCTGTTTGCAGTGTCATGCACCGATCGCTGCCCGCGATAAAACCACCAAGCTCGACGCGAAGCCCATGTATGCCGAAGGGGTCAACTGTGTCGCCTGTCACACCATGACCGGTTTCAAAGGGGTGCAGGATGAGGATAGCAAACTGAATTTCGGCGCTTCGGCTTATGAGTACTCCAAGGACAGCCTGCAAGGTCCGGAAGGGGCCTATCAGGGCAAGAATCCGGTCGTGGTCCCAGGCGGTGACAAGGAGCCCAAGGTCAACAGCTTTCCGCATCGCGCCAATCCGCAACTTTTCAAGAGCTCCGACATCTGTCTGGGCTGCCACCAGACCATGGTCAATCCCCAAAAGGTGGCGGTCTGCACCATCGGCGATCTGTTGCTCGGCAAGGAGATCAAAGAGACCAAAATCAAGGGCAAGCAGGTCAAGGAGAGCCGGGATGTCGTGGTGCCGACCTGTCAATCGTGTCACATGCCGGTGATCAACGGCGTTGCGAGCCATGAGATTCTCGGCGGCCATGATTCGGAAAAGGTGCGCAAGGCGTTGGCGCTTTCCATGTACACCACCGACGAGGAGAGCAAGCTCAAGGCGACCATCATTCTGAAGAATACCCTGTTACACTCCATGCCCAACAGTGCGCCGTTCCGAAATCTGGTGCTCAAGGTGGAGGCGCTAAACGACAAGGGAGAGGTGGTCTGGAGCAATTTCAAGGAGGATCCGGGCAAGGAGGATCCTCAGGCGTTGTTCATTTTGAAGTTGCTCAACCACGACAATCAGCCGGTGATGCCACCGCAGGCCACCAAACTGGGATCGGACTCCCGTTTGAAGCCGGGTGAGAAGCGGGTTCTGACCTATTCGATCCCGGTTGCCGGGGTCAAGGTGGTGCGGGCCGAATTGTATTTCAATCTGATCACCAAGCCGATGATGGAGAAGATTGGCGAGCAGTTGCCAGAGGAGTTGAAGAAACCGGCGCTGGTCGGCAAGGCTGAGGTAACATTGTAGGTCGCACGGTTATGAGGGGTCTTGAGTGGCTGCAACACCACCGGACCCCGAAAAAATGCATCCAAGTCACATCCTGACCCGCTCCTTGGCATCCGGTTCCTGGAATTGCAACGCATGCAACTGGGCGAACAACCCCGGATGCTCCAACAGCTGCTGATGCGTTCCTGCCTCTAAAATCCGCCCCTTGGAGAGCACGACGATCCGATCCACATGGCGGATCGTGGAGAGCCGATGGGCGATGATCACCGCCGTGCGTCCGGTCATCAACCGTTCGAGTGCGGCCTGGATCAACCGTTCGCTCACCGCATCGACCGAACTGGTCGCCTCGTCGAGAATCAGAATCGGTGGATCGAGCGCCAAAATGCGCGTCATCCCCAACAGTTGCCGTTGACCGGCAGAGAGGTTGTTACCCCGTTCGGTCAGCCGGGTCTGCACTCCCTCGGGCAGATGACGGATGAACTCGAAGGCACCGGACTCGCGCGCAACCCGTTCGATCCGCTCCGGGGTGATGCGCGGGTCGAACAGCGTGATGTTTTCGGCGATCGTGCCGGAAAACAGAAAGGTCTCCTGACGAGCCACACCGGCCCAGAGACGCAGCGTGGCCAGGGGGATGCGTGCCACCGGGATCCCATCGATGGTCACCGAACCGGATTGGGCATCCACGGTACGGTTGAGCAGTTTGATCAGGGTGCTTTTGCCCGCACCGGTGGGACCGACAATGGCGATTTTTTCACCAGATTGGATGACAAGATCGATATCGGTGAGGATTTTCCCTTCACCGTAGGAAAAAGAGACCCCGGTAAAGCGGATCGCCCCTTGAGGACGCCCGGGCAGGTTGGGAACGTCGGCGGGCTTGGGATCAACGATGGCGGGTCTGGTATCGAGCAGGGTGAAAACCCTTTCCAAGGCGCTCATCGCCGACTGCATGGTGGTCACCTTGCCGGCCAGATCGCGGATCGGGAAAAAGAGACGCCGCACCGCATCGATGAAGGCGGTCAGCACGCCGATGGTGACCTCTCCTTCGGTCATCAGTCCGGAGCCGTACCAGAAGAGCACAGCCACCACCACGGTGGAGGCGGTCTCCACGAAGCTGAATTGAAACGCTTCGAGCAGGTTGCTTTTGTCGGCATTGGCGCGGTGTTCGCGGTTGAGGGCGCCGAAGCGGTCGAAGGCGGCTTGTTGTTGATGAAAAAGCCGCACCACGTCGCGGCCTTCGTTCTCCTCGGTGAGTCTGGCGGTCATGCGGGCCATCAGCAGGGTGCCATGGCGTTGGATCATGCGCATCTTTTGCGTGACGCGGAAGGCCACCCCGATCACCACCGGCATCATCAGCACCACCACCAGCGAGAGTCGCGGCGAGAGCAGCGCCATGCCGACGGCCAGTGCGATCAACAACAGCACATCACCGATCAGGTTGATCAGGCCGGCGCTGACCATCTGGCTGATCGCCTCGGCATCGTTGGCGATCCGATTGGTGAGCGCGCCGCTGGGATTTTTGGCGAAGAAGGCGGCATCCAGGGTCATCAGGTGGGCAAAGAGTTCGCGCCGCAAGTCGCTGATCACCCGTTGGCCGAGCATGGCGTTGATGGTCGATTGCAGGTAGCCGGTGATGAACTGGAAGATCCCCAATCCGGCCAGGGCGGCGAGCAGGGCGGTAAACCCTTCCATTTGGCCGGTGACCAGGTGACGATCCACGGCCATCTGGATGACGAGCGGTTGGGCGAGTTGTGACAGGGCGCCCAGCGGCGGCACGAGCATGGCCACGAAAAGCCAGGTGCGATGCGGTTTGGCGTAACTCAAAAAGCGGGCCATCAGCTGCACGTCCCAGAAGGCGCCGTAGCGGGTCTCTTCGGTATCGGCCTGGACAGCGGGCATCATGGCTGAGGAAACCAGGTGCGAAGTTGCGTGACCAGAACGCCAAAGCTCGGACTCTCCTGCCAGTCGGTCAGACTGGCCCGCTGCGCAATTCTATTATATTCTCTTGGCAACAAGTGACCTTTTTGTAACGTTACATGGCAAATATGATCGAACAACTCTTTTGGATGTTCTGATTTGATTCGGGATTCTTTATAATTGTTTCTTTTACAGTATTCTATTATTAATTCGTGTAATCGACTCTCTTGCAAGCCAAAAAACGAGCAGATTGAATTATTATTATTCCATATCCACGCTTCAACCTCTGGAGCAACAACGATGGAGCTCGATCGTTCAGACCAGGAGACCCCATCCAGGCGCGACTGGATCTCTTGTTGACACGCATCGACCAACTGATTGCATCCACTGCCATGATGGTCGAATATGACCAATAAATATCTATATTCATCTTTGAAAAGACGCACAAAGTTATGGCCTTGCTGAAAAACCCCGTTGTCGCGCCCTGGGTAACGCATCACTTTAAAGTCAATATGACGAATGCCAAGCGATGGATATCTTTGGAGAACGGCGTTCATGATGGCCTCCGTGTCGGCATCGGCGGTCAGCACGAGAAGATCTTTTTTGTTCATGCTTCCAGCACCCCTGAAGAGAAGATCGTCGCCAGGTCAGGGGTACCATCCCAACTCCGCAGAACCGGATGCTGCAAACCAGGAACAATGATTGTTCCCGTTTCTTTGGATCGTGAAAAGCACAGCAGAGATTCACGACCCATTTGCTGCACCACAAAGGGCGAATGGGTCGCAACGAGCATCTGGATTCTGGGAATGGCGGACAAGGCGCTCATGATGATCTCCAGAGCCTTTGGATGCACGCCATTTTCAGGCTCTTCAACCATATAGATTCCAGGCTCGGATTTCAAAAATGCGGGCAGCGTCAACGCCATCATCCGCAGGGTTCCATCACTGACGAGCCAACTCGGACATTGAAGCCCGTCTTGAAAGAGCAGTTCGATGTATTCGGCATTGTCCGGTTTGCGTTGACCCCAGCTGATCTCCTTGAGTTCGGGCAAGGCGTAGCGCAGATGATCGGTCCAGGCTTCAAGCGGGGATTCTTGCGCCTGATGATCGAGCATCGGGTGGTCATGCGCGGTGTTGCCAGCGGACTCTTCCAACAGACGGCCCACAACCCGTGCCAGATTGGTACCATCCAATTCCAGTTCCTTGGATCGGGTTGCCGGACAGGGAAGACGCATGGCACGACTGTTGAGTTGGATAAAACGGACGCCATGCAGCAAGAATCGCCTGACGGCATTGGCAGTTGGATAGCGCTCATCATCGGGTGGCGTGTTGGATAAGGCTAATCGATCCAAGCCAAACACAAATGAATCCTGATAATTTCCCTTTTCCCTGGTAAAAAAATCCGACCCCTTCGATGTTTTGCCAAGCAACCGTTTTGATTTTACATTGGGGCTGAATTTGAAATCATCTCCTTTTGCCAGCCAGCTTTTGGAATAACGCAGCAGTAGCTCTTCGCTGACACCCACGCCATGGATGGGATCTTCCATGATCTTGAGTTGGTAATTGAGAATACTGTCCTTTTGATCCTCAAGCCATTGCCCGATATCTATCCATAAGCCGATCTCAATCGCGCCCCCTTGCCGCATCCAGGTCAGATCACGAAATTCCGCCACGCGTGATTCCACGGCTTTTTGGGGACCCGCCAACAGGCAATCCCGGATAAAATCGATCGCATCCAAGAACGTGCTTTTCCCACTGCCGTTTGGTCCCAAGCGAACGGATCGTCCTGAAATTTCGGATCATGATTCCTGAGATCACTTTGCTTGCCCCCGGTTTTGGTTTATACCGCAATCATCTTGAAAAGCATCATTTTTTGCAAGGCCGCGCGCAGCTTTAGCGGGAGTCGTTTCCAAAAAGCGGAAACGACTCCCGCTAAAGCTGCGCGCGGCGCATTTTTCGCAAAAGACGCGAAAAATGTTTTTTTTAAGAGCGCGTTAAAGTCAGAATCAAAACCCTGGGAGAGGAATCTCCCAGACCCTCTCTTTTTTTTCACCAGTAAACTACTGGATCAACCAAGCTGATTTGACAGGTTGCGACGGGCTGGCACGCCAGTCACCAAACCTTAAAGCCTCGGTCACGCGGCTTTGTTCTTGGGCCATGTTCGCGGGATTGTTTTGCAAAAGGCGCAAAACAATCCCGCATCCAAGGCGGCGCGCGGCGCATTTTTCGCAAAAGGCGCGAAAAATGCTTCT
>JAMOBI010000145.1:0-7039 GCA_039908105.1 Magnetococcus sp. YQC-9 | reverse complement strand
TGCAAGAAGGCGGTCACGCCTTTGGCGCGGCGCATGTGGGCTTCAAAGCAGTCCCACGGGTGTTCCCACTTTTGCCAGGAGCGAAACGGAAGGTAGGAAAGATCTTTGGGCGGTTGGAGCTGCGCTTGCCAGGCAGGCAGCGCTTGGTGGGCGTCATTCGCGTTTGGGGTCTGGGCAGGGTTCGTGCGGGGCTTGCTCATGTCGGTGTGCTCCTACGGTTGCGCGTGGCAATGGCCGGAGCACGGACGGTTTCGAAGCGCCAGAACTCCGGGGGTTCGAAACCCCACCGTAGGTTGGGCAAGCCGGTTTTAGCCTTGCGGCCTGGACATGCCAGCTTCCCCCGGAGTGAGCATATGGCGCTATGAGAGCGGTTTGCGGGCATAAAAAAGCCGCCATGAGCTTTCGGGGGCGGTTGTCCGCCTACGGGTGTTGGGTGGAGGTTTCGAAGCTCCTGGAGTGATCCTGTGGCAAATGACGGGTTGGTGTCAATGGGAATTTTTTGCATGTCTTCGGAAGATGGATTTGGTATGCTGGATTCATCGACACACCATTGATCTGGAGACCACCCAATGTCCATCGCGACCACGTTCGACACCATGACTTACGCAAAGCGTTTCAAAGCCGCCGGGTTCACCGAAAGTCAGGCCGAGGAGGTTGTCACCGCTTTGCGCGAAGTGCGTGATTCCAGGCTGGAAGAATTGGCCACCAAGCGCGATGTACTCGAAGTTAAGTTGGAGCTTGATGCCAAGATCGCCGAGGCCAAAGCCGAAATCATCAAGTGGATGTTCGGGGTGTCCGCCGGGCAGGCGCTGTTCGTGATCACGATTCTGAAGATGTTCCCTGGCAAATGACGTGGCATTGAGCACACTCATCCTGAAAACGTTCTTCCAGCACTGACCCCCGAGTTTCGCCAGCTCCACACCACAGTCTTTCACCGCGAAGCGAAAATACCACCACACATCACCACCCAATCCATGGAAGGGGGGCTGTAGGGGTGTTGTCTTATCTCAATCTGTATCTTGTCCGTTTCGTGAAACGCGGGTGAAATGTTTCATGAAACGCTTCGCGAAGGCAATGCGCATCGTGGCCATGAGGGTGGCCATCCCCCTTTTGTGCGGCCTGGCAGGGTACGGAAAAAATCCTTACCCCTGGCGGATCCCGATTTCGTGGGCCGGTGGATTGACCATCGGTTTTTTTTCAATTGATTGCTATTTGATTGCTGGAACAAAAACGGCCATCCGAAAGGTGGCCGTAAGTGTTTGATTTAATTGGTGGGCGGCACAGGGATTGAACCTGTGACCCCTGCCGTGTGAAGGCAGTGCTCTCCCGCTGAGCTAGCCGCCCGCTGTCAAGCAGCGTGGATCCCGGTGTAACGAAATTTTCATGCTTCAACCGAATTGAATCTCAAATATACTCTGAATTCCTTGTCGTGGTCAATGAAAATCGTACATCAGGGGCCGGATCCGTGAGATATGACCTCGGCGGTTTTGCTGCAGCGTTGTGACGCATCTTCGCTCCTCAGATGCGGAACGTGCATGCTGTCCTGCTTCAAGCTGCCTCATCCGGTCAGCCGGCTCACTGCTGCCACCTGTCCACAAGTTACCCGGACCGGTTACGATCCGATGGTATAGAGAGAATTTATGGTATTTGGAGGCAGGTATCGATCAGTTGTTCCATGGCGCGATCAAACTGCTGCAGCAAAGATGGCCACGACTCACGCTGATTTTCTTTCACAGCCCATTCCAATGCTTGAGCTGCATTTTTCAGGCGATGCGCCGACAGATTGGCCGCCACCCCTTTCACAGAGTGTACCAATCGCCAGCTTTGTTCCAAGTCGGTGTGATCCGGATCGCTCAAGCGTTCGCGTATATTTTGCCAGATCCCTGCATAGTGCTCTGGAAACGAAACGAGCAACTCTTTAAGCAACTGTTGATGGCCGTTGACCCGATCCAAAGCGTCTGGCAGATCGATTCCTGGGAGTGTCTCGGGAAGAATGGCATGAATGGCGGTGTTGTTCGCGCTTGCAATGGGACGTTCGCCAACCTCCTCTTGTATAGGAAGGTCGTACTGACGCTGCTGATTTTCGCTTTCCTTCTCCACGGATTGCATCGTTGACCGCAAATCAATCTGTATCCACTGGTGCAGCATGGCACTCAGTCGTTCAGGATCCACCGGCTTGGCGAGATGCTCGTTCATGCCTGCTGCCAGACATCGCTCCCGCTCCCCTGCCATGGCGTGAGCGGTCATGGCGATGATCGGCAGTCGCTGGGATGGCAGAGCAGCACGTATCCGACGTGTGGCCTCATACCCATCCAGAATTGGCATCTGGATATCCATCAGGATCAGATCGTAGCGGCACGACAGGGCCTTTTCCACCGCCTCCTGGCCATTTTCCGCGACATCCACGATCAATCCGGCATGCTGCAGAATCTCTTCAGCCACCCGACGGTTGATGAGATGATCCTCAACGAGCAAAATCCTGGCGCCGTGAATGTCATGCTTTCCGATGGAGCTCTCCAATGGGTTTGGTCCCAGTGACCAAGAGAGGTTGCCAGGAGGCTCGTCCTGGGCAGCCAACAGGCGCGCCGTGAAAATGAAACGGCTTCCCTGCCCAGGTTGACTCTGTACGCGGATTTCACCCTCCATCAAACCCACAAGCCGTTTGCAGATGGCCAAGCCCAGGCCACTGCCACCAAAATTTCGTGTCGTGGAGCCATCTGCCTGCACAAAAGGTTGAAACAATCGCTCGATTTCAGTCGCACTCAATCCAATGCCGGTATCCTGAATCGCGCACTCCAGGGTGAGGCGTCCGGTCGGTTCGGTCAACTCGTCGGTCAAGACCCGGGCTGTTACCATCACATCACCCTTGCTGGTGAACTTGAGTGCATTGGAGAGCAGATTGATGAGTACCTGCTCCAAACGATACGGATCGCCCAGGAGCCTGGGCGACGACTCCCCGATCCACTCCATGGTCAGGTGAATCCCTTTTTGGGCAGCCTGCCCGGCAAACAGCCGGATCACCTGCGCCAGGATCTCGGCTGGGGCGAATGAAATCGTCTCCAGTTCAAGTTTGTTGGCTTCGATTTTGGAGAAGTCCAGCACATCGTTAATGACCCGCAGCAGATATTCGGATGCCTCGGAAATCAGATTCAGGCTTTCAAGGGTCGTTTCCGAGGGGGGCTGACGCAGAGCCAGATCGCTCAGACCGATGATCGCATTGAGTGGCGTACGCATTTCGTGGCTCATGTTGGCCAGAAATTCACTCTTTGACCGGTTGGCTGCTTCTGCCAACTGTTTTGCTTCCTCGAGAGTGGACATGTTCTCTTTTAAGGCGACGTTCTTGAGATACAGGTTTGCTGCCATCAGATTGAATGCCAGGCCCAGCTCGAAAAAGACATCGTTGGTTTGCAGATTGATTCGATGGTTCAGATTGCCATGGGCAAACTGTTCCGCACCTGCCAGCA
The DNA here is from genome assembly GCA_039908105.1 of Magnetococcus sp. YQC-9. Taxonomy (GTDB): domain Bacteria; phylum Pseudomonadota; class Magnetococcia; order Magnetococcales; family Magnetaquicoccaceae; genus Magnetaquiglobus. Next base: position 3,575 of record JAMOBI010000145.1, on the reverse strand, counting down.
GTTCCTGTGTTCTGGCGCGCACGATCCTCTGCAAAAACAACACAACCAAGACGAACAGTACCACTCCTTCAACCGACAACAAAACAAACAACATCTGATTCCATTTGCCGTTGGCGATCACCTGAGTCTGGATTCCCTCGATGTGATCCCCCATATGGTGCATCAGGGCGAGAATGGTTCCCTTAAGATCGCGCCAAGCGTTTGGCACCGATTCCTGGTTTTGAAACATCTGTTCCTGGTGACGATTCCCCAGTGTTTGAGGCTGATGAGAACGGATCATCTCTTCCCGGAATGCAACCAGGGTCTGTCGGAGTTCGTGCAGCAGATGCGGATCGATCCCTGTGGTCCGGCTTGCATCCTCTTCAAATGCGGCAAACAGCGCCATGGCATGTTCCAGTTCTTCCAGACCACTGACATCATCCTTTTTTGAAATCAACCGTGCGGACTGAAGCGTCAAATAACTGTTGTAGGCTGCCAGCAAATGGTCGTTGAGTTCCTGCAACTGCTTGATGCGGGGCGCATGGAATTCGATCAGGGTGTGCAGGGCGTTGATGGTCTGGCTGCTGTTGCGGTAGGCGATCCCTACCACTGAAACGAGAATTGCTATCAACAGCGCAAAGCCGATGTTTTGCGCCGTGGAATAGGGCAAGCGCCACAGGGCGGAGATTCGATCGGCAAGGGGATTCTTGATGTTCACCACTGGTTCAAAGAGAGTTTCCGATTCGCAGGGACACACTGAAGCTGGATCTCGTTTCATCCCAACTGTTCCTCAACAATGCGATCCTGAAGCAGCAGGGCGTCGAGCAGATATTGGGTGGCTCTGCTTGGAAAACCGGCTGGTTGATACTCCCCGAAAAAGAGCGGAAATGATCCGGCGAGCGCGCCACGCATTGGGGAATTCAGCGCATTGAGCACCTGCAGACCTTTCAACAAATCCACCAGACGGTGGCCAGCTTCCAGGAAAGTGGTGTCACCGAGTGCCTGGTAGAGTCGGAAACAGACCACTGACAGGAGTGCGCTTCCGGTCAGGCTGGCACCAAAAGAGGCTGGAGTCCAGTCAGCGTGAAAGCGGCCAGGAAGAAAACCGTTGGATTCTATGACATCGATCATTGGCAGCATCCCCCGGCGAGCCGATTCGATCAGGGTGGAATCCTCACTGGCGATGCCGGTTTCGAGCAGACCCTGCAAAGTATAGCCGATTGAGTGGGTCGTGGGGGCATCTTCGCGTTCCGGGCAATTGTGCAGGAACCAACCGTTGGGCATTTGCAGGCTCTGGGTGGCATAAGCGAGTCGCAAAGCTGCTTGCTGATGGTTGGACAGGTTCAACAATCTGCCGAGAAGATACAATCCCCAGGCACAAAGAACGTTATAGCTTTTGACCGGTTGATGGTGTGCGAATGGGTCAAGCTGCCGAAAATGCCCATCTTCACCCAGGTGCGAGACCAGAAAATCGGCAGCCCGGCTCGCTGCCTCTTCGATGCGCGGGTCCGGTTCAAATTTGAGTAGCGCGGCAAATCCGTTCAGCACCAGGCCGGTGTTGAAAATCTCGGATTGCTGTGGCTCCAGGGTGGTGACCAGGCCTCTCTGAATCGCGCCGGAGACCCGTTGCAAATCCGCTTCCCAGTGTGCCATGGCCAACACCCGCTCACGCATCAGGGCATCCGAAAATCGGATCGCGTAGTTGAGCAGCGAGATCATGATGGTGCCGGTCGTTTCAGGATCAGAGGAACGCCAACCGTTGGCTGCCCCCATATCCTCCCGAGGATTGCACGGAAAATAGCCCATCGATACCCCATTGTCCGGCGTGGCCTCCCATGCGCGTATCAGCCACTCTGCAGCAGCGTGGGCGCGTTGCCGGCTGGCATCATCCACCGGTTGAACGCCGCCTGTCAGAAAGCGCAGTTGATCGAGCCAGGCGACACGGGCAAATGCCGGGTGTTTTGGCAAGCGCGACAGACGGGTGAGATGGGCATTCAAACTCAAGAAGTGCCCCGCGAGAGATCGCGCAGCCAGCCGACTGTGCAGAATGCTGGAGATGGTGAGTGGGTTCATAATTGGTTAGCAAGCTCCATGTCCCGACAGCCGGATCGGCTCAAGGAAAAAGCGCAATCCTGGGGATGGTTGGGAGACAAAGCCTTGAGAAAGCCGAGGAATCATCAGCGCAGCGATCGATCTGGACAAATGTTTCGTAAATTGAGTTGAATTCTAGCGACAACGCGGAACGCGCACCATGATTTTTCCGCAGGATGGTGGTGGATAAAACGGATAATATGGTATATTTCTTGCAAAATATGATTACTGTTTGTTCTTGTGGTCAGTTCAGGAGGTGAACCATGTTTGAAACCGCAGATTGGATGCGCATCCAATTGGAGTTGATCAAGGGGGTTCCAGTCGCCTATCAGTGTTTGATGACACGGTTGCAGCGTGAGGGACTGGCGGAAAGGGGGGGAATGGATGAGGCCCGTCAATCCCGGCTGTGCAGCATTCTGGATGACTATCGCGAACGCTACATTACACGGGCCTGAATGGTTTCGCTCCGCACAAGGCATCTTGATCGCGCTTGTATCGTGACACGTCTGGGATTACCATATCCATTTGAGATACCGTTGAGTTGGTGGTTTGGTCGTCTCTTTTCAAAAAAATGGAGTCAACATGCGCGCGACAATTGCCGAAAGAAGCAGCCTCGCTTTTCATGAGCGCTTGGAAGGTCGCTTCGATGGTATGATCCGTTTGGCCGATCTCTCGAAGCTCGGCGATGCAGTAGCCAGTCACGATGGCTGGTATGTCCTGGAACCAAAACTGCCCTTTCCAGAGGAGCCGGTGGCAGGGGAGGTGGCCAGTTCGCATCTCCAGGAATTGGTGAACGAAATCCTGCGTGAAGAGCGCGGCGTCTGGACCACCATGGTCTATGTGCAGAGCATTGAGGATCCGTGCATCATCAAAGTCTTTCATCCTCGCCGGGCAGGGTGCGGTTGCGGTGGTGGCGGTGGCATCCTCCCCTGGAAGGTATTTACCCGTTTCAAACCCGAGCCGGTCCCGGCGTGGGAATCCACCAGTTGCGCTGTTTCTACAGGCGGTCACAAGGCTTCCTGGTTCCAGAAACTCTTCTGAACCATAACATCCCTCCCAAACCGCACCCATTTTGGGAGGCGTGGTTTTTCGCAAGGCTGCGTGCAAGATGCGGGAGTCGTTTCCAAACTTGCATGATGGGGGGAGAACCCCCTCACCCCCCGACCGTGGAACTCTAAAAGCACGAGTTCCACGGTAAAAACAAAAAACGACTCCCACGAAGGCCGCGCGCGGCGCATTTTTCGCAAAAAATGCTTCTTTTGAAGGCGCGCTAAAGTCAAAGTCAAAGTCAAAGTCAAAATCAAAATCAAAATCCTGGGAGATGAATCTCCCAGACCCTCTCTTTTTTTTCACCAAGAAAAACCATACATTCCAAACTGGTTGCGGTTTAAACCGCACCCAGCTTGGAATGTGTAGTTTTTTGCAAGGCTGCGTGCAAGATGTGAGCGTCGTTTCCAAAAAGCGGAAACGACGCTCACGAAGGCCGCGCGCGGCGCATTTTTCGC
>JAMOBI010000144.1:0-5862 GCA_039908105.1 Magnetococcus sp. YQC-9 | reverse complement strand
CCTTCCGGAAAAATGCAAGGCTCAGCCGCACCGGTTGGGTTCAGATTCGACAAATCTGGGACACCATACCCATTTCCCTTATGGCTATAAATTTAATCAGTATAGTGTCCCCCGATTTGGTATAAGTGTCCCCCGATTTGGTTCATGTCCCCCGATTTGGTTCACGCATCATATCTGCCACCAGCTTGGAGTAAGAATAGAGTCGGTGGTAAAGATCGTTGTGCTTGCTCATGCCTGGACATCCTATCTCAGGCCAACCTTATCCAATCGCTTGATCAGGCAAGATTTGCGGGCGTATTCCTTACGCAGGTCAACAAGACGAGCGGCAAAAGCAATCTATTGTCATGAACGCACAGCCAATTCAAGCAGAACCATGGCAAAGCGTACTGCCCGGCTGTTCGCGTCGCAATGAGTCCATCATCATCGTGTCATGTCTTGGTTTGTTCAGATAATATTGATGAAAAATCGTTCTATGATTTGGTGGGCAATGAACGGACTCCTGTTTTTCTGGTCTGCCTCAAGAGAATGTGACGATACACTCACGGCTTCTTTCCCTCCAAAATCAAATCCAATATCACTTTTTTTAAGTTTGGATCGTCCCAGTCACGTTCGCCAATGACCTGATAGGCTATCTTGCCTTGCCTGTCCACCAAATAAGAAGAGGGAAGAGCACGGACCAGCCAGTCACGCGATATTTTTTCATTCTGATCCATCAACAGTGGAAATGTTAAATCATTTTGAAAGCTGAAAGAAGCGATAGCCTCTGCCGACTCTCCTACATTCAAGGCAAGGATGGCGAAACCTTTTTCACCCATTTCTTTCCATAACCGTTCCATCGAGGGCATCTCTTTCAAGCATGGTGGACACCACGTTGCCCAGAAATTGATCAGAACTGTTTGTCCCCGATAATTGGAAAGTTTGTAAATACGGCCTTCTGAATCTTTGAGTTCAAAATCCTTTCCCAATGGTCGATTCGTCATGGGCATCAAACCGTTGAAGGCCAGAGCATCTCCATTGGTTACAGTCAGTAACCCCACGACCAAAAGAAATAAAAAATAATATTTTATTCTTGTTATGATTCTATCATAGAGAGTCATTAGTCGATCCTGCTAGATGCGCATTGCAAGTTCGTCAGAATGGTTTCTGACCTTTTCTCCCCAACAAACCAAACTGCCTGGAGATCAAAAACTGTCCCAGGCATAAAGTCCATGGGAACCATGCCCCACAGACGATCACCTGGGTGGAATGTTTGTTGGGTGGGGAATACAGCCCAACGAAAGGCAATTTGAGCTGGTTTGGGAACGTTCAGTTCATCCAAGAATTGCGCCCACGTCTCTTTGAAAGCGAGCTGTTTCCATGGACCGTCGCCAGATCGTACACGCCAAGTGGTCAAGTCCACCGCGACTGCTTTGCTTTCGGCATCACCATCATGGGCAGCCGCAAATTTGTGAATGCAGCCTCTTTTAGCAATCAATTCCGCTGCAGGAGCGGCAAATCCGCGGGCCAGAAAAAAGGCGTCCACAGAATCCAGAGACAATGCTTTTAATTCAATGGAAAACGGTTCGTCACGAACAAGAGTCCCTTCCCCCGACCAACCTGATGACAGGGGGAGTGTTGCGAAGATCAAGACGAGGATAGACATGTATTGCATCATGGGATGAGCGTATCAGATACGTCTTGCAGTCGTCAAATGGGAATCACGCCAAACCTGCAAATCTTTATATCACGCATAAATATTTTTTGTTTTGTTGATGTCGTGGTTTGATGAATTCTGTTCAACAATACTGCGGTTCTATCCAAAGGCAGATGGAACGGTGCAAGTTTGAAGGGTCATAAGGTTACCCTTACCACCACCTCGCCCAACAGACGAACATGCTCCCGCAGGGATCGCTCCACCGCTCTGGCGATTGCATCCGCCACATGGACCGGCAAATTGGGATCGACGGCGATGGCGACATCGCTATAGACCTTATGACCGATCCACCGCGCCCGCACGGTGCGCACCGCCCGCACCCCGGCGACATGGCTGGGGGCGTGGGCGATTTCGTCCAGGATATCCGGTTCAATCCCATCGATCAGGCGATGCCAGACTGCCTTGGCGGCATCCTTGACGATAAACAGAATGGCAATGGTGATGCCGACGCCTACGATGGGGTCCACCAGGGGATAACCCATCCAGGTGCCAAACACGCCGATCAACACCGAAAGACTGGTGAAACCGTCTACACGGGAGTGCTGGCCATCCGCAATCAGGGCTGCGGAACCGATCTCCCGCCCCACACGGATACGGTAGACCGCCACCGCCTCATTGCCGATGAAACCGATGATCGCCGCCAGAGACACCAGGCCCAGGTGGGTCATCGGTTCAGGGTGGATCAACTTGAGAATGGCCTCGTAACCCGCCACGCAGGCGGAAAAGAAAATCACGCCGACGATGACCACCCCTGCCACGTCCTCGGTCTTGCCGTAGCCGTAGGTGAAACGGCGGTTGGCACCCCGTCTGGCCAGGGCGAAGGCGATCCACAAGGGAATGCTGGTGGCGGCGTCGGCGAAGTTGTGGATGGTGTCCGCCAACAACGCCACCGACCCGGAATAAAGCACCACCAGCACCTGCAACAGGGCCGTGCCCCCCAGTCCGATCAGAGAGATTTTGAGCACCCGGATCCCTTTTTCGCTGGATTCCATGGCCGAATCCACCTTGTCGCTCACATCGTGGGAGTGGGCGAAGATTCCCTTCAACCAGCCCAACAGACCGCTTCCGCCGTGGTCGTGACCATGGTCGCCATGACCGTGATCCCCGTGACCATGATCGCCATGGCCATGGACATGGCCTCCATGACCGTGATCGTCCGCCTGATGGCCGACATCTCCATGAGCATGCCCCTCCTCGGTGAAGGGCGTGACCAGCCATTGCCGCCCATCTTCCCGCTGAATGTCCAGACGCGCCTCGAACTCATGCGGTTCCGGGATATCCGTGGTCGATTCCAGGAACGCTCCCTCCTGGCGGAAGTGGAAGATTTGCTCGGCGCCATTGGGACGCACGGTGGTCAAAGTGATCGCCTCGGTGGACAGGGGGCGGGTCGCCTGACCCTGGTTGTCCTGGAAATAGAGGCGGAAACAGGGGGGCACCCCGGTCTCGAAGACGCTGATTTCCACCAGACCATCGGCATGGGCGATCACGGGTCCGCCGTGATCGCCCTGCTCCGCGTCGCCATGCGCATGGTCGTGATCATGCCCTTCCTCCGAGAAGAGGGTAGCCAACCGCTGGCGTCGTCCATCCAGGTCCACGCGTGCCAGAAACTCATGGGGTTCTGGAATATTGGTGCAGGACTCCAGAAATGTCTCCTCACGCCGGAATTCAAAGCGCTGCCGGATATCTTCTGGACGTTCGGTTTCCATGGCCACGGAGTCGGCGGCAGGCGGGACAACCGGTTGCATCGCCTCGTCAAGGAAGTAGAGCCGGAAACAAGGTGGCACCCCGGTCTCAAAAACGCTGATCTCCACATATCCCGTGGCATGCGACAGGAGAGGACCGCCGTGTTGTCCGTGAGAGGGGGTTGACAAAGGTTGCATGGATTGAACGTCCTTTTCGTGGCATGATCCGCACGAAGGAAAGGAAATGATCTACAAATATTTGGCCATGGCTTTCAATGATTTTACCTGCTCAACGACATCGCGCATGGTCATGCCTTCCTGGATATCCAGGCAGTTTTCAATGTGGTCGGTAACGTATTGGCGTTTGGCTGCCACCAGGGCACTGGTGACCGCCTGGAGTTGCTGGGCTACATTCTCGCACGCCTCCTCGGCCTCGATCATGGCGATCACCTTGGTCAAATGACCGGAGGCGCGCTTCAAACGTGTGATGATTTCAGGATGGCAAGTGTGTTTGTCCATGGGTATTGATCCTATCCTGGAGGATTGGTTACAGTCAACCGCTTGTTTGCAGGAAAGCCATTTTTCAATAGGCGGCAGCCACCGCCTCTTTGACCAGGCGGCTCAATTGATCATAACCAAAGCTGGGCATGGGACGGCCATTGACGAAAAATTCCGGGGTGGAGGTGGATAGCAATCATTACAGCGTGCCTTGGGAGTTGATCGGCAACGAGGTATCGGTGCAGGTGGTCAATGGAGAGGTTCGAATCACGCATGGAGGCCGAAGCGTGGCGAGTCATCCAGAGTCTGGAGGACACCGGCAGAGGATCATCAATCACCTTCATTTGCAGGGAATCATTCGTCCCGAGGTGTGCCGGACAGCGCCAGTCACGGTTCCTGAGAAAAGCGTTCAAGTCGGAGGGACTGAACTGCAGAGATCTTTTTCCGCGTACGAGCACGCCGTTGGAGGTGTGTGGTGATGACCGACCCTCTGCATGGGATGCTGACCCGGTTGAAATTGATGGCGATTCGGGATCAATTGGATGGATTGCTGGACGAGGCTGCACGCAAGGAACTGAATTTGCGTGAAAGTTTGGAGTTGTTTTATCGTGCTGAGGTGGAATACAAGGATCAACGGCGCACCAGGATGGGGATCAGCATTGCCAAGTTTCCGTTCGTGCGCACGTTGGACGGATTCGATTTTTCCGCGCAGCCATCCTTGGATCCAAAGCATGTCCGGGAACTGGCCACATGTCGTTGGGTGGCGAATGGCGATGCCCTGCTGCTATTGGGTCCACCCGGTGTTGGCAAGACGCATCTGGCGGTGGCGTTGGGCCGGGAAGCAATCGAACGTGGCTATTCGGTCTTGTTCACCTCGGCGACCTTTCTGGTGGCGGCCCTGGCCAAGGCGCATCCGGAAGGACGCTTGAATGAAAAATTGAGCCAATTTGCCAAGCCGAAACTTCTGATCGTTGATGAACTGGGCTATCTGCCGTTGGAGACCAATGCGGCGCATCTGCTTTTTCAATTGGTCTCAAGGCGTTATGAGCGCGGCAGTCTGTTGGTGACCAGCAATCGTAACGTGGGCGAATGGGGCGAGGTGTTTGGCGATCCGGTTGTGGCCACGGCCATTCTGGATCGCCTGCTGCACCACAGCCATGTCGTCACGATCCGGGGCAACAGCTACCGACTGCGGGAAAAGCGGCGTTCCGGCCTGATGAAATCCGGAACATTGGTACCCAACCCTCAACCAGCATGACCGGGAGGGGGGGGGCATTTTTGCGTGTCGCAAAGGGGTCAGTTTTACGTGTCGCTTGACACTGTGGACCCGCATTCCAATTTCATCTTGGTAGGCAAGTGATGAATCCGCAAACTTTTTACTCTATTCACGGAGAAACAGAGAATTTGGAGAGTTTTTTTCGGTCAATGCCTGTCGACGAACACCTCGTCCATCGAGTTGGCGAACAGGACGTTTTCGCTCCATGCCTCGATCTGTTCCAGACTGGCAGCCTTCACCTTTTCGGCTACCCAATCTGGTGTCTGGCCAAATTTGCGACGCATCTGTTTCAGGAGCGTATCGGTCTTGCCTTCCTGGCAGCCTTCCTGGCGGCCTTCCTGGCGGCCTTCCTGGCGGCCTATCGCCACCCACTCCGGTTTTCCCTTGGCCATGATCTCTTGAGCGAATTGGGACATCATTTCAAATTCCTCCTCGGGTTTGATGCGGCGAACCACCTGCCGCACCTGATCTTCATTCAGATTCTGGAATGTCGTCAACAGATAGAGCAGCACCGGCAGCAGAAATTCCGGGGCATCAATCAGGGCGTCCACGATCTGATCCATTGCCGCCATTTGGGCCTCGGGATCACGGGTACCATAGCGCGGCATAGCCGCAACCAAACGGAAAAGCAGGCGTTCCGCCTTTTGATTCGGTATGTTGGAGTTGACAGACTCAACAACGAAGCCAAAAGGGGAACGCCACGCAAACATTTT
>JAMOBI010000143.1:0-5992 GCA_039908105.1 Magnetococcus sp. YQC-9 | reverse complement strand
GCGAAAAATGCGCCGCGCGCCGCCTTCGCGGGAGTCGTTTCCGCTTTTTGGAAACGACTCCCGCATCTTGCACGCAGCCTTGCGAAAAACTACGCATCCCAAAATGGGTGCGGTTTAGAGATCCGGGGTCCGAAATTCCCTGGACCTCGGTAACGTTACCCCCCCACTCCAACAAGGATGCGGATGTGGAACCCAATCTCGAAGTGCATCTCGCTGGCCTGACCCTCGCCAACCCGGTCCTGCTGCTCTCCGGCTGCGCCGGCTTCGGCGAAGAACTGACCCGCATCGAAGGGTTCGATTTCACCAAGGTCGGCGCCATCTGCCTTAAAGGGACCACCTTGAACCCCAAGGAGGGCAACCCGCCACCCCGCGTGGCCGAAACCCCTGCCGGGATGCTCAACGCCATTGGCCTGCAAAATCCGGGCGCCCGTCATGTGGTCGACGAGATCCTGCCGCGGATTCAATCGCTGCCGACCCGCTTCATTGCCAACATCGCCGGTTCCACGGTGGAAGAGTACGCCGAAGTGGCGCGCATCTTCGATCAATCCCCGGTCGCCGCCATCGAGATCAATATTTCCTGCCCGAACGTCAAGGAAGGGGGGGTCGCCTTCGGCTCGGATCCGATCATGGCCGCGCGCGTGGTCAAAAGCGTGCGCCAGGCGACCAGCAAACCGCTGATCACCAAACTTTCACCAAATGTCACCGACATCCGCGTCATCGCCCGCGCAGTGATCGACTCCGGCACCGACATGCTCTCGGCGGTCAACACCTTCATGGGCATGGCCGTGGATTGGCAGAGCGGACGCCCGATCCTCGGCAACATCCAGGGCGGACTCTCCGGCCCGGCGATCAAACCCGCAGCCCTCCTGCAAGTTTGGCGCACCTACGAAGTGGCCGCCAAACATGCCATCCCGATCATCGGCCAGGGCGGTATCTCGTCAGCCCGGGACGCCGTGGAGTTCATGCTGGTCGGCGCCTCGGCTGTCGGCGTGGGTACAGCCCTGTTTCAATCCCCGCACATCGCCGAGACGATCGTTGCAGGCATGAAAGCGTATCTGATCGCTCAGGGGCTCGACAGTCCGGCCCGCTTGACCGGAGGTTTGAAATCATGAACGCAGATCCCGAAACCAAGCCGGTTCACCCGGTAGAGGATAAGGAAATTTTCCAGCTCTATGAAAGATTGTACTTTCATGAGATCGACGTGCGTGAAAAACTCAACTACAGACTGCAATTGCCACTGGCGCTGATCATCACCCTGCTTGGCGTCCTGGGCTCCTTTATTCAACATTTTCACCACCATCAGTTTTCATACTTTGAAATCGGTTTTTGGTTATTTTTCTTCATTTCAACAGCCATGCTTGGCAGGGCCATCTTCTTTTTCAGCAAGGCATGGATCAACAACTCATACTTCCTGCTCCCAACCTCACGTGAAATTGATAAATATCGGAAATCGTTTGTTGACCTTTTCAAGGATCATCATCAGGGGCAAGTGTTGACACGGAACGGTTTTTCGCAATATCTTATTCATTCTTATATTGAAAATGCCTCCATCAATGCGGACTGCAATGTGCGCCGTTCAGGCTATTTGAACCGCACCGGCATGACACTTATTATTACTGCGATCCTGCTGCTAATAACTGTTTTTTTCTTTTACTTCGGTGAGATCAACAAACCAGCGTCGGGGCAAAGCCAGCATAACTGTGCCCATTCGATCCAACCAACCGGAGCAAGGCATGGCTGACCATCCCCAATCCGAACCCATCAAAAGGCAAAACTTTCTGCCACCTCTGCCACCCGCGCCGCGCGAAGTCAAGGGTACCCCCATGCCAGGGCCAACTCGATTGAATCAGCTGCCCGTCAAGAGGTGACCTTTATGACGCCAACGGATCGCGATCACCACCCATGAACATTTTGCTTGCCGAACCCCGAGGCTTCTGCGCCGGTGTGGAGAGAGCCATCGCCATTGTTGAGAGGGCGCTGGAGACCTTTTCTCCGCCGATTTACGTGCGCCACGAGATCGTCCACAACCGCTGGGTGGTGGAGTCATTGCGCAACAAGGGGGCGGTGTTTGTGCATGAACTCGATGAGGTGCCGGATGGCGCGGTGGCGATTTTTTCCGCCCACGGGGTCTCCAAGGAGGTCGAGGCTGAGGGGCAAAAGCGGCCTTTGAAGATTCTGGACGCCACCTGTCCGCTGGTTGCCAAGGTGCATCGCGAGGCGGAACGGAGTGATCAGGAGGGACGCCGGGTGATCCTCATCGGCCACAAGGGCCACCCGGAGGTGGTCGGGACTCTCGGCCAGCTGCCGGAAGGTCGCATGGCGGTGATCAGCCGCGTCGAGGAGATTGACATTCTCCCTTTTGGCCCGGATACCCCTACCGCCTACGTCACCCAAACCACCCTTTCCATGGATGAAACCTCAGAGGTGATTGGAGCGCTCAAGGAGCGTTTTCCCGATCTGCGCGGCCCGGCCCGCGAGGATATCTGCTACGCCACGCAGAACCGTCAGAACGCGGTCAAATCCTTGGCCGAGCAGTGCGATCTGATCCTGGTGCTCGGCGCACCCAACAGCAGCAACTCCAACCGCCTGCGCGAGGTGGCGCACCGCTGCGGCACAAAAGCCTATCTGATCGAATCGGCAAGAGACGTGCGTGAGGAGTGGCTGGAAGGGGTCAAACAGCTGGGGGTCACCGCCGGGGCTTCAGCGCCGGAGATCCTGGTCGATGAGCTGTTGGAGCGGTTGAAGGGGCGCATCGACCGGGTGGAGACCCTGGCCGTATCCCAGGAAAATCTCGCCTTTCCTCTGCCCAGGGAGCTTCAATCCTCCAGAAACTCTTGACTTACGATCACGCGACGCTCATAAGTGCTTGTTTGGCATTGCCGATCCGCTGCACACGAAAAAACCGCTGCCAAATCGTCATCCGTTCGATCCCTTTCAGGCGGAATCCTCCACATCAAGCACTTTCGAAGGCAGATTCACATGTCCGACGCATCCAACCAATCAGCTCCCGATCAACCGATTTTTCGGATCGAAAAAATCTATTTGAAGGATCTCTCCTTCGAGAGCCCGAATGCCCCGGAAAGTTTTCGCGACCCTGGCGAGCCCCGCACCGAGTATCAGCTGGAGACCAGTGCCTCGCAGAAAGGAGCGGACCATTTTGAATCGCTTCTGCATGTCACGGTCAAGGTGCTGATCGGCGATTCGGTGCTCTTTTTGGTGGATGTCACCTATGGGGGCCTGTTTCTGATGCACAACATCCCGGCAGAGCACATCTCCCCGATGCTCGGCATCGAATGTCCCAATATTCTTTTTCCGTTCGTGCGGCAACTGGTGGCCAGTCTGGTCACCGAGGGGGGATTCACGCCGGTTGTGCTCGATCCGATCAACTTCATGGCGATCTACCAGCAGCAGCTCCAGCAACAGGCGCAACGCCAGCAGGCGGAAGAGTAACCCTTCTCCCCCCTGCCCGTTTTGTGCGCGGCTTGAACGAAACAGCCGGATCGATCCGCCGTGGCATCGTCGGCACGCACGCCTGATGGTTTCACGGTACGCGACACCCTGGTACCAAACCGCGCCCGGTTTAAACCGCAACCATCACGGGATGCGTAGTTCCATTAATAGGGGTCCAGGGGGATTATCCCCCTGGTGGGATCCAAGGGCGAAGCCCTTGGGACTTTAGTTTGTGACTTTAGCGCGCTCTTCTCAAAAAGCATTTTTCGCGCCTTTTTGCGAAAAATGGGCCGTGCGCCGCCTTCGCGGGAGTCGTTTTTTGTTTTTTGGAAACGACTCCCGCATCTTGCACGCAGCCTTGCGAAAAACGACGCATCCCAAAACAGGCGCGGTTGAATGTTCACCCAAGTCGTTTAATGGAAACCGGGGTCAGAAGGAAAACGACCCCATCGGACGGCCATGATGCGCGGTCACCACCGTGGTGATGCCGCCACGTACATTGAAAGCGCCGGTCACGGTCATGGAACGCGGGGCCACGGCTGCCACCAGATCGTCGAGGATCCGATTGGTCACGGCTTCGTGAAACGCCCCCTGCTCGCGATAGCTCCAGAGATAAATCTTCAAAGACTTCAGCTCCACGCAGAGCGCATCCGGGACGTAGACGATACGGATTTCGGCGAAATCCGGCTGTCCGGTCTTGGGGCAGACGCAGGTGAATTCCGGACAGTTCATATCGATCCGATAATCGCGCTGCGGGCAGGGATTGGGGAAGGTTTCGAGCATCATGGGAACCATTTTCGTGTCAAATCGATCCTAAAGTCAACGCATGACCGCTCACACTGCCCGATTATTGACACTCACAGACCAAACCCGAGCAAAAAAAGGCGATCAAGAGCAATTTTTCCTGACTTTTTGTCGCGATCCCGTTATGTTAGACAGTATGGCATACCCTTGGCAAGCACAGTCGGGCAATAAGGGGAAGGATCGATCCATGACCGCCATGATACGCATACTGCTCAATCTCATCAAACAGCTTCCGCTGTTCGTCCCCGGGATGCGCGCACGCCTGGTTTCCGTGAGCACCGGTGCACTGTTGGCCGCCGTGCTTGCCTGGCTGGGAGTCATGGCATCCCCCATGCCCGCTCCCTCCTCTCCATCCGAAGAGAGCAACAACACACCGTCTCATGCCATGCCGAAGGCGGAGACCCCCGTCTCCCAAACACCGGCCCCTCCGCCACCCCAGGCCGCAGAAAATCCAGCCGAAACCCTCCTGTTACGTGTCGAAACCAAACCTGCGGGAGCCACACTCTATCTCGACGGCCAGAAACTCGGCACCACGCCGTTTACCGTTGGCCGCGTCAAGATCGGCCTGCATGCGCTGCGCCTCGAAAAGGAGAACCACAGCCCAGTCTCCTACGAGCTGGAACTCAACGAAGACACGGTAGTCGATCTGACCCTCGATACCCTGCCCACCCCGCCACCGCCCCCCACGGCGCTGCGCAAACCCGCGCAGGAAGACAAAACTCCTCCTGGCGACGGACATTCTGCCACAAAGACACGCGAGATGGTCGCCTCGCTTACCACGCACGTCACCTCGGATGCCGCATTGGCAGACCATCCATCTGCCCCATTGCATGAGAATTCCGCAGCCAGGGAAGCGACAGCCAGGGAAGCAGCTGCCAGGGAAGCAGCTGCCAGGGAAGCAGCAGCCAGGGAAGCGACTGCCAGGGAAGCGACTGCCAGGGAAGCGACTGCCAGGGAAGCGACTGCCCAGGAGCGTCAAGCCAAGCGCGTTCTTCTGCAAAAGCAGCGCGCGGAGAAAGAGGCACTGCGCGATGCCGAGGATCATCTCAAGGAGGATCGTCTGACCCGTCCCAAGGGCAACAATGCGTTCGAAAGTTATCAGAAGCTTTTGCAATCGGAAACCGTGGGCAACGAGGCCAGGGAAGGGATCCGCCGCGTGATCGCGCGACTGCTCGAACTGGGGCGCGAAGATTTGGATGAGTGGCGACTGGTCCAACCCAAGGAGAGCCATGCACTCGGACGCTTCCGTGCGGTACTCGAGATCGATGCGCACAACCCCGAGGCCAAGGCCGGATTGGAAGAGATCGTCGATCGACTGGTCAGCCTGGCGCAACGCTACGCCTCCGATCCCGACAAGGCGCGCGGTTATCTGCAGCAAGCCGAGTCGATTCTGCCGGAACGCGCCCGCATGGCCGATGTCCGTGCCGCCCTCTCTCCGAGTGATCCGGCAAAGAACGGACAGACCCACGCCGGCAAGTGATCCCAGCTCACGATCGCGTCGACATGATTGTGCATGCGGGACTGGCAAAACGGGTGTAAAAAGATTAAATTAAACCGCAACCAGTCTGGAATGTGTAGTGGACCGACAGAGCTGATTTGACAGCCTGGCATGATTTGTATTTACTGGAGGTAGTTGCAAAACCTATCAAAAAGTTTTTAATGCGAGTTATTTTTATTTAAAATCGCATGCGAATCAAATAGATAGTAAGGCAATGGAAACCAGAAAAAACAATAAGTT
>JAMOBI010000142.1:0-6208 GCA_039908105.1 Magnetococcus sp. YQC-9 | reverse complement strand
CTGTCGTCGTCAGACGTACCACATACTTGACCATGTCATATACTCCTGCTCGAATTCCCTGGAGGCAGGAGTGTAACAGATTAACGGAAGCCTGTCAGGTCAGCTTTGTCGCTCCACTACTCTCTCCGGTGAACGAGGGGATCCCTTTTCTGGGATTTCGGATCTACCCTGAAACAATTCGTCTGCAACGCAGAGGGTGTTCCCGATTTCGCCGAAATACGCAAGCCAGAGAATTCGCCTTTCGGCAAGGCACCATCAACGAACGGTTACTTTCCCGTTCTGTCGGGAGCATGATCGGCCACATGGTTCACGCCGACACTCTGGCCATGCGCCGAAAATGGTTTACGGCAGTGGTGGACCTGGGATGACGGTATAGGGGCTCCAACCGGGTCAAACGGGGCGGCAACTGGAACAACAACCCGGCCAACGTCCGCTCCGCCAATCGCAACAACAACACCCCGGACAATCGCAACAACAACTTGGGCTTCCGCCTCGCCAGTACACTCCCTTACGCCAGTCAGGGCCGGTTCACGGATCGTCCCTCCGCGCACAAGGTTTGTCCAACCCGTCATCCCGCGCTGGTGCTGGTCATTAGTGGTGGAAAGTGGAAGTTCGTGACCCCCACGATTTTCCTGGTCTGCGAGAGTGCTGGCCGCCTCAGCGATGGATTGGGTCACGCATCTCCGCTTCCGCCCACCAGGTGTGCGCCTGGGCCAGTGCAACGCCCGAGAGCGCACCGCTGGCACGCAGCCGTTCGTAGGTGGCCTGCAGGCGGGTCACCTCCCGTTCCGCGTTCTGCGGGACGGTCGGCAGACCGAGCACACTCCGGGCTTGGTTGATCTTTTGCAGATCCCGGCCTGCCGTGACCACCCGGTTTATCTGCTCGACCAGTCTGGCCTGCTCGGCGGTCAGCTTGCCGGTATCGATGCCGGCTTGTTGCAGGGTGCTGCGCAACCTCATCAAACCAGCCGTTTCGGCGGCCAGTTCGCCATTCAAACGATTGACCGCCTGGGCGGCCTGGCCGCTGTCGCGGGCAAAGCCGGGGGAGAAGGCACGCAGCTCGGAGGCCTGCCCGGTCAGCTTCTGGATCGACTGCACCAGCCGGTCGATCTCGGCTTTCTGACCCTCGGTGCGCAAATTCACCGGAATGGCCCGCAGCTCCTGCAGGGCCTTCTTGGCGGCTTCGATCTGCCCGTTGAGACGGGCCAGATCGCCCTGGGTCTGCCGCCAGGCGTTGCCGAGGCGTTCGGATTCGGTGCGGGCCGCAGCCAGGGCGGTGCGCAGGACATCCACCTTGGCCGCCGACCCTTCGAACATCTTGATGTTGCCGAGCGAGGCATTGATCGTCGTCACCTCGCGCTGGGCCGCCGTGCCCATGGCCTTGAGGCTGCTGGTCAACAAGTCGCGAGCCTTGGCCATGCCGGTCGCAATCGAGCCGGGATCGACACCGCTGGTGAAAACGAGCGATTCTTGCGTCACCGGGAGCATGCCTCGTCAATGGCAGAGATGAAATCAGGCAATAGGCAAAAAGAGGGTACCAGGGTGTTTCATGGTTGAATTTCTGGCAAAAAAGTTTCTACAATGACAAACATGAAGATCACCTACGACCCCGTGAAACGGGAAAAGCCCCTCGATGAACGAGGATTGGATTTCGACGATGCGATCGAGGTATTCATGGGGTCGGAGTTTACTTTCCCTGACCTCCGCAAAGAGTACGGGGAACCACGTTTCACCACGGTCGGATATCTTGACAACAGAATGACCGTTGTGATCTGGACCCCGCGTGATGCAGGACGTCGAATTATTTCCATGAGGTACGCCAATGACCGCGAAATTGCCCGTTATCAAGACTGCTTGGGTTGATCCAGACGATGCTCCCGAGTTGACGGGAGATGAAATGGATCGCCCGGATGCCGTGTGGAGCATTGCTGGCAGGCAGGTCTCTCCCGAGGAAGGCAAGGAGGCTTTTCGCCAGATCGTGAATCAGGATCGCCTGACAAATCACGACAGACGAATATCCGGCATGCCATATTCCAATGCCGATGGTATCGCAGCCTCACCCATGTAGAAAAAAACACGTCAACTCACCTGGATGTCGCCTCTTCAATCGCTGTCAGGAAAAGATCCCACGGGTATTCCCACACCTGGGCATGGCCGAGCCGGATCAGGGTGCAGGCCGTGCGATCCAGGCGGCAGGCGAACTCTATGCGGGCCGTGCTGTCTGGGCGACCTCCAGCATCGCCGTCCGCAGTCTGGCCCGCAGTTGGAAAAAATGGGGATTCAGCTCCCGGCACACCGCCAGCAGGGCCTCGATTTCCGAGGGCAGCAACACGTCCATCGCCTCAAGCTCCAGATCCGTCATGCGTGCCACATCCCGCAAAGAGGCGGACTCGAACAGCCCGTCGGTGATCGGATCGGCCCAGGTCTCGTCCAGACTCTTGAACCAGACGCGCAATTCGGCCAGGGGCAACTCCCGAACGGTGATCGTGATCCCCGCCAGTTCGATCGATTTGGTGCGACGCATGGGTCATCACTCCTCGGCCATGGAAATGGTGCAATAGGCGCTGATATCCTCGCCCAGACGGGTGTCGTCCTTGAGGACGTTCGCGGTCAGGGTGAGGCTTGCGAAGTCATCGCCCAGGAAGGAGATATCCTTGGGCACGCCAAACTTGGTCCGGAACAGCTCGACCTTCATCGGCTTGCCGCCCCGGGCCATGTTCTTGCCGGCGAACACCACCCGGTACTCGCCGGCGGATGCGACCAGGGTCTGGATGATCGTCGAAGCGGTCGTGGTGTAATCGATGGTGACCGGCGTGCCGGTGGCAGCGATTTTGATAGAGCTCTCCGGGATGAAGATGCCCGCGGAGTTGATCTGGAACTCACCGGCTGTCAATATCATGAGTCCCATGTCCTGCCACACAGCGCTGCCATCCGTGGTGTCGGTGCCGTCGGTCTTCCAGGTGGGTTCGTTGGCTGCGGCGCTGGTGCCAGAACTCTTGCAGCGGTAAAAGTGGGTGCCGCTCGTCGGCTTGATCAGATCACCGGCCACCCGCACCGCACTCGCTACCCAGGCAGGGGGAGAGACGGCAATCGACACTGCCGCCGGCCCGATGCCATCCACCGGGATCAATCCGCCCGCATAGGCGGTATGAGCCTGATTGGTCACCACGGACGATGCCTCGTCCGCTGTCGCGCCGCGCAGGGCCAGGGCGAGATTCTTGGCGGACAGGCTCTGGAACAAAGAAGGTGGCCTCCACCTTGTCGATCACGGTCACGCTGTCGGCGGTGCCACCGCCGTTCACGTAATCGCGCATCTCCTTGGTCTCGTCCTTGACCTCCAGCTTGAACTCCTTGGTCTGACCCACGGAGCGCAGCATGCCGCCGCTGCGTGGACCCATGAAGATCTCTCCGGCGCCAATCAGGCTCCATTGCGAAGAAGGCATGGCGTGTATTCCCTTGTTTAATGAATGTTGAAGAGGAGGAAGATCAGGCACGTTCAGATTGACAGTTGGATTGTCGAAGGGTATGTTGTTTCTACATACCTACTTTATTCGATAGGATTTTGTCGCTATGAGCATCACGACCATGTCAAGTCGTCAGTTCAATCAGGACGCCAGCAAAGCCAAAAGGGCTACGCTAAACGGTCCTGTGTTCATTACGGATCGTGGCCGACCTGCGCATGTTCTGATGACCTTCGATGCTTACAGGCAGTTGTCCGGACAGGGAGCAAAAATCTCCGAGTTGCTGGCCATGCCCGAAGGGTCGGAAGAGATTGAACTGGAACTGCCGCAATTGAACGATTTGGCTCAGGCTGCGGATCTGTCATGAACTATCTTCTCGACACCAACGTCATTTCCGAATTGCGCAAAGCGCGTCACAAGGCCGATGACCGCGTGATCGCGTGGGCGGATCGAATGGATGTGAATGATCTCTTTTTATCCGTCATCACGATTCAGGAACTTGAGATCGGCATTCAATTGTCAGAACGACGAAATCCTGCGCAGGGAAAAATGTTGCGCAATTGGATGAATCACCATGTTCTGCCAACTTTTGCCAATCGCATCCTGCCGATTGACACGACAGTCGCCGTGCGGAGTGCAAAGCTTCATGTGCCGGATCCGCGTCCAGTTCGAGACGGATTGATTGCAGCAACGGCACTGGTGCATGGGATGATACTCGTGACCCGGAATATTGCTGATTTTGCCTCGACCGGTGTCCAACTTTTCAACCCATGGGATTGACGGGGCAGGATCATGGCTGGATGTTGAAGACGAATGAAGTCGAGAAGGCCAACGGAAAGTAGTAGACCCCATTGGCCGAGCAGTCCGGGGAGAAGTTCGAGCGAACCCGTTTGAAAGCCGAAAAACTGGCACCCCCAGGCGTCCAGCCACTCAACGCCCGGATCACCCGGCTGATCAGCGGTCCGGCCTCGTTGCCGGGATCATTCACCACCACGAGACGTCTGCAGAGATATGCGCTTCACCTGCCGTCCTTGCGGGAACGGGAGCGGAACGTCATCGCTCTGGCCCGCGTCATGCTGCACTCCTGTCCGGAGTTTGCCGGCAAGGAGTTAAGCCGTGAGGTTCAGGAACTCCTGCTGGCCTATTCCTGGCCAGGGAACGTGCGCGAGTTGCGCAATGTGGTGCTGGCGGCGGCAGTCGATGCGCCCAGGAGCATCAAAGCCAGGCACATCCTGCCTCATCTGTCGGACAAAGGCGCATCCATCACGGTAACGCCAGTCCTGCCGGTCCAGGAGCGCCTGTTGGCAGAGTTGAAAGAGAGAGGGCAACAGACGCTTGCCCAACTGCATCATGGCTTGCACATCCTCAAATCCACGCTGCATTATCATATCAACAAATTGATGGCGCAGGGGAAAATTCAACGCCTGGCCGAAGGGAGCCGGATCCGTTTCACCGTCGCCGACGATGCCGAGGTAGTGCAACAGGAGTTGGCGTGTTGTTGCTCAACGGCTTCAGGATGAAATCATCCGCTCCGTTCCATGAAACCGCCTGTGATTTCGACTCCCAGAATGGTGTGCGTCCCCCCGTGCGATACACATGTCTACCCCTGTTCCCATACCCATGTAAGCCTCCTGATCGCCTGCTTGGAATGCGATCATCCAGAACAAGGGAAAAGGCAGGCTTTTCAATCGGACTGCTCATGAATCACGGCAGTCCAGCCGCTTTTCCTTCATCTGAAATGATCAAGATGGGAAGCAGGATAAATCAGGAAGTAGCTCACTACGTGACACACCGGGAAGATTATTTGTAGCAGAGGAGAATTTTTTGCAATTTTTTTTGGATCTCCGCGCGCAGTTCGGGTGGCTCCAGAACCTCGGCGTCTGGACCATGCCGCAGGATGTCCATCAACAACTCGGTGTCGTTGGAATATGGAAACGACAACACCCAGCGGCCCTCGGCGTCGAATGCCCCTTTCTGCTCGGGATGCCAGGATTCATGCGCCACCCACCGGGAACGTTCCGAAGGTCTGGGAGGAGTTGTTCCCGGTCGAACAGCAGCGACTGGTCAGCCTGCTCATCGAGGCAGTGGAGGTGAGCAAGGGCGATGTGCAGGTCCACCTGCGGGCGGCGGGTCTCGACACCCTGGCTCGGGAACTCAACGAAATTGGCAACCAGACGGAGGCGGCGGCATGAATATCGAAAAGCGCAATGGTGGGGACATTATCGTGGTGACCATCCCGCTGCAACTGAAACGGCGCGGCGGGCGCAAGCTGATCATCGCGCCGGAGGGTGTCGAAGAGGCGCCGCCACGGGAAGAGACGCTGGCCAAGCTGGTGGCCAAGGCACACCGCTGGTTGCGGATGATGGAGAGCGGGCAGTACCGCTCCATCAAGGATCTGGCGGCCCAGGAGCAGATCGACGACTCCTATCTGGCCCGGGTGCTGCGCCTGACCCTGCTCGCGCCGGACATCATCGTCGCGATCCTGGACGGACGGCAGCCGGACGTGCTGACGTGGCGGGAGCTGAAGAACCCGTTCCCGATGGAATGGGAGCAGCAACGGGAGAAGTGGGGTTTCAGCAAAACCTCCGCTCAACCGTGTTAATTTACTTGAGTCATTTGAAGAGTCGGTCCATGGTGTGCATTCCCATAACCCAGTCGCACAGGATGCTCACCATGGACAGCAAACATTCCCTGACTTTGCAACAAGTTGACACCATCAACCTGAGCCTGGACAAAACCCTGGCCGT
>JAMOBI010000141.1:0-7466 GCA_039908105.1 Magnetococcus sp. YQC-9 | reverse complement strand
GTTTTTCGCAAGGCTGCGTGCAAGATGCGGGAGTCGTTTCCAAAAAGCAAAAAACGACTCCCGCGAACATGGCCCAAGAACAAAGCCGCGTGACAGAGGCTTTAAAGGTTTGGTGACTGGCGTTCCAGCCCATCGCAACCAGTCAAATCAGCCCAAAACAGGCGCGGTTCAGACGGAATTTTTCACGATCACAAGGTTGAGCAACGATGGCACGATTGACGATTCTCACCGCTCCGGACAGCCGCCTGAAACAGAAGGCCCTGCCGGTGCCAGCCGTTACCGATGCGGTCCGCCGCCTCATGGAGAATATGGCCGAAACCATGTATCACGCCCAGGGAATCGGCCTGGCAGCCACCCAGGTGGGGGTGTTGCAACGGGTGATCGTGGTGGATGTTCACTACAGCCAGAAGGATGGCACGCGCAATCCGATCTTTCTGGCCAATCCGGAAATCATCCACTTGGAAGGGGAGGTGAAGTGGAACGAGGGGTGTCTGTCGGTGCCGGATCATACCGCCGAAGTGAGCCGTGCGGCGCATATTCAGGTCAAAGGATTGAACCGGTTCAATCAGGAGGTGATCATCGACGCCGACGAGGTGATGGCGGTCTGCTTTCAGCATGAGATCGACCATTTGAACGGCGTGCTGTTCATCGATCACCTCTCGAGTCTGAAACGGTCGATCATTTTGCAGAAACTCAAGAAAAAGAAACAGAACTCGGAGTGATCCTCAAGCATGTCCGCCTGGCGAATCGTCTACATGGGTACCCCCGATTTCGCGGTACCCTCCTTGAACGCCCTCTTGGCCGGAGCCGATCCGGTAGTCGGGGTGTTCACCCAACCGGATCGTCCCACCGGTCGCGGCATGCAACTGAAAGCCTCGCCCGTCAAGGAGGTGGCGGTTGCACGCAGAGTTCCCGTGTTTCAACCGGAGCGTTTGAAGAGCGCGGGGGTGTTGGAGGAGCTTGCAGCCCTGGCGCCCGATCTGATCGTTGTGGCCGCCTATGGTCAGATCCTGCCCAAGGCGGTGCTCGCCCTGCCCGCTCATGGCTGCATCAACGTGCATGCCTCCCTTCTGCCGCGCTGGCGCGGCGCGGCACCGATCCAACGGGCGCTTTTGGCCGGGGATGCGGAGTCGGGTGTGACCATCATGCGCATGGAGAAGGGGCTTGATACCGGTCCGATCCTGTCGATGGCCTCCCTGCCCCTGTCGGATGAGATGACCGGCGGTGCGTTGCACGACGCTTTGGCGGAACGTTCACGAACGACCGCAACCCGAGGCCGGGGTGACGCATGCGGCCAAGTTGACCAGTGTTGATGAGCGCATCGATTTCACCGAAGCAGCGCAAGCGGTGCGACGGCGGATTCTGGCGCTCTATCCCTGGCCTGGGGCTGTGGCGATGATCGACGGTCAGCCGATCAAGCTGCTGGGGTGTCGGCTCGGCGTGGGTAGTGGCGCACCGGGTGAGAGCATCGCGCGGCAAGGGGATGGGTTGGAAATCGCCTGTGGCCAAGGATCAATCGTGATCACGGAGTTGCAGCAACCCGGCAAGCGGCGCATGGCAGCGGTTGAGTGGTTGCGTGGGCGGATCAAGCCGCATCCAACTTGAACTATATGTTTTTACTGGTGATCCACCTCCTCTGCTTCCGTCTCCCGCTTCTTTCGCAAGCGCTGATTGAGCGCCTGCCGCGAAATCCCCAAACAGGTGGCGGCAATCCCCTGATTCCCTCCGGAGCGAACCAAAGCTTCGGCGATCAGATCGCGTTCCACTTCCTTCAAGGTCGGCAGCCGACCACTCAAATCGCGAAACAGATTTGCTCCAGCAATTTCCGCTGAAACCGCTTGCGAGACGGAAAGCGCACCGCTTCCTGACGTGGCGCGTAACGCCTTGCGAATCGACTCCAGGGATATTTCACCGTTTGAGCCACGCACCACGGCATCGAAGATCATCGCCCGCAACTGACGAACATTGCCAGGGAAATGGCCCGATGCCAACAACGTGAACAACATCGATGGCACATCGGGCACCTCGCGATTCATGCTTTGCGCAGCTTCAATCAGGAAATGACGTGCCAAGGGAACGATATCCTCGGGCCGTTCGCGCAACGGCGGTATTTCAACGCGATGCACCTGCAAACGGAAATAGAGATCTGAGCGGAACTGCCCTTCAGCCATCATCGCTTCCAGATTCCGATGGGTGGCACACAGGATGCGTGCATCGCTGACCCGCGCCACATCCGAGCCCAACGGATAATATTTGCGCTCCTGGAGCAGGCGCAGCAGCTTGACTTGCGAACTCTGCCCCAGATCCCCGATTTCATCCAAGAACAGCGTGCCTCGTCCCGCCTTGGCGATCAAACCAGTGCGGGCGTCGTCTGCACCCGAATAAGCGCCGCGTTTGTGGCCGAACAACGTATCGGCAAACAGCGCATCATCGAGTCCAGCAGCGTTGACAGGCACCAGTTCACCCCCGCGCCCACTGATGCGGTGTAACGCTTCGGCGATCAACTCTTTGCCCACGCCGGTCTCTCCGGTGATCAGTACCGGTTCGCCAGTGGTGGCAATCGACTCCACATATTGAAACACCGCTCGCATCTTGGGGCTGGCGGTCACCAATGAAGCAAATGCACCGGCGTGTTCCAGACGTCCGGTCAACAGCGAACGCTTCAACGCTCCGACCTGACGCCGCAAACCGCGCCACTCCAAAGCTTTTTTCACGCAGGCAACGAACCGGTTCTCCTCCACCGGCTTGATCAGAAAATCGAATGCTCCATCCTTCATGCAGCCGACTGCCGTGGTCACCTCCTCGGTGGCGGTCATGACGATCACCGGCGTTTCCGGGTGACGTTGCACGACTTGTGGCAGAAGCGCTTCGCCCCCCAGATTCGGCATAACCAGATCCAATACCACGGCGGCAATCTCGCGTTTGGCCATCAGCGGCAACAGCAATCGACTGTCCTCCAGGGTGACAACCTGTCCCACCCCTGCCCCACGCAATACGAGTGATGCGGACAACAGAATCGATGGATCATCATCGACCAATACGATCACCGTCTCTTCCGGAATCATCATGCCACTCACGGCGAATCTCCTGGGGCACGATGCAACGGTAAGCGAATCGACACCGTGGTGCCCTTTCCCGGCGTCGAAACAAAATGGAGCGATCCCCGATGGTTGCGAATGATTAATCCCGAGATCGACAACCCCAGCCCCGTGCCTCCACTGGCAGCTCGTGTGCTAAAGAATGGTTCGGTCAGCTGGGAAAGATGCTCGGGCAGAATCCCGCTGCCTTGATCTTCAACCGTAATCAGCACCCTTGCCTCGAGGTCTTGCGCGTTCTCTTCACGGGCCACGCGGATCCAGACCGGTTTGGACCGTTCCGGCAACGCCTGCAAAGCGTTGAGGATCACATTGATGAACACCTGTTCCAGTTGACGCGAATTGCCGCGTACCGTCAACTCCTCATGCGCAAGGATCAATTTACAGTGATCGGTGTGAACGCGAATTTTATGATTGAGGATCATGAGCGCAGCCTGCAGCGGTTCGTGGATGTCGAAGGTCTCATGGAGGCTTTCCGAATCGCGTCGGGCCAGATGTTTCAAATTTTCAATGATGCTCTTGAGACGCAAGGTATTGCGTCCGATCTCCTCGGCCACTGCCGGCAGGAGATCGCGAGCCTCGGTATAGGAAAGTCCGCCCAACTGAAAATCACCGTTATCACGCAAATATTCGTCCAATATCGGCAGCGCATCCCTCCAGGCGCGCGTCAACAAGGATACATTGAACAATATTGCGTTGTTGGGATTGTTGATCTCATGGGCGATGCTGGCTGCCAGCACGCCAATGGTCGCCAATCGGGCATGGCGGATCGTGCGTGCCTGAAGAATGCGCGCTTCGGTAACGTCGGTGGCAATCAACAACACCTCTTCGATCCGTTCGCCTCCACATCGGGGAATCACGCGAATTTCCCACCAGACCGACTCTTCGGTGGGGTATTGAAAGCGGCTCCCCTCTCCCCGGAAAAAGGCCGCTCGCAGGGTCCGGCGAAACCAGGAACGCACCCGACGCGGAAACAGCTGTTCCGCATCCTGACCGATCATCCGCTCAGGAGTATGTTCGTTCAAGACACGGCTCATGAAGTGGATCATCCGGTTGCGATCCACGGTCAAGATCACATCCGGTGAATCCTTGAAGATGCGCTCTCCATGCATTCCGGAAGGTTTTTGACCTCTTTTTTCGTATTCCTGGTGCTTGTTTCGGCGATTTTTGCTCATGGTGCCATGATTCCAGACCCCTGGATCGATCATATTGGATGGATCAGACGATTAACGCTCATGCGCCGTTGATCATAGCAAATTTCCGTATTGCATGCGGTATGAGGGTATCATAGGTCAAAGCCGGAAGTCTTGAAAACCGTGAGTGATGGTTCATAAATAAGCAAATGTTTACTCTCTTGTCTTGTATGCAAGGGTGTGCACGTTGGCAACCATCCAATACAGACCCTGCAATAGGGGCGTATGGATTGCTTGGCGAAATTTTTTGACTTCCTTCATCGGTTGATCGCATGATGAGCTGTTGGAGAACTTCGCTTATCACACCATTTTAACAACTTTTTGATGAGATCAAGATGTTCATTCTGGGAATCGGCGGATTTATGCATGATTACAACTGCGCCATCATCGATGTCAAAGGCCGGCGCGTGGCCATGTTCGAGGCCGAACGGCTCTCCAGACGCAAACACCATGTCATCCGCGAGCAGGATGATCTGTTGGCACCGATCGAGATCTGCTGCAAAGCGCTGGATATCCGTTTGAAGCAGATCGAGGTGGTGGTTTTTGGCCACACCGACCCCTTTCCCTGCAAGGGGTGGCTTCAAGAACGCCTCGGACCACAGAAAAAGTATGTCGAAGCCGATCACCATCTCTGTCATGCTGCCGGAGCGTTCTTCTCTTCGGGTTTTGAGTCTGCTGCCATCGTCACACTCGATGGTTTCGGTGATGGTGCCAGCGGTCTGTTGGCCCATGGCCGGGGTCACTCCATTGAGGTTCTGGAGCGTTTGAGTGACCAGGACAGCATCGGCTTGGAGTATACCCGCGCCACCTATCATCTGGGTCTGGGCGGTTATGGCGCCGAAGGCAAAACCCAGGGGCTGGCTCCTTACGGTGAAGCTACGCTTTATGACCATTACATGGAGCAGATCGATATCTCAACCAACGGTCAGGTGCGTTTGGGCGAGCAGCTGCGTACCCAGGTCTCCCGTTTGGCAGTTGAAGGAGGCTATCTGAACAGCTTGTTGTTGAACAACGATTTTCTTGACGAGCACTTGTCACGGCGCATCGATCCGGAACCGATCACCAAAGAGCATATGAATCTGGCTGCCAGCGTACAAAAGATGCTGGAGAACGTTGCGGGCCGGTTGTGCGCCATCGCCCGGCAGCGTACCGGAGAGGCGGATCTGGTGCTCGGTGGTGGTGTGGTGATGAACTCCTCGTTGAACGGCAAGCTGCTTGAGGCGGGATTTCGACACATCTTCCCCTTGCCCATGGCCTCGGATCGGGGCATCGGTCTGGGTGCGGCGCTTTATTATCTGCACCAGGTGCTCGGCGAGCCGCGCTTCTTCAAGCTCGATTCGGTCTTTTGCGGTCAGCAGTTCTCCGACAAAATCGCCGAGGCGGCGATGCGCAAAGCTGGCCTGCGTGTGGTACGCGACGGGGATGTGATCGAAACAGCGGCCCAGATTCTGGCTCAAGGCAAAATCATTGGTTGGTTTCAGGGACAATCGGAGATGGGTGCGCGCGCCTTGGGCAATCGCAGCATCCTGGCCGATCCGCGCTGTGCCGAAATGAAGGATATTATCAATGCCCGGGTCAAGCATCGCGAATGGTTTCGACCGTTTGCACCCGTGGCTCTGGCCAAAGATGCGTCGGCCTATTTCGCCTACCCGCCCGAGGTGGCAGATCTGGATTTCATGACCTTCACCACCCCGGCACTGGAAAAGGCCAGACAGACCTGTCCGGCGGTGGTGCATGTGGATGGTACCGCGCGTCTGCAGGTGCTGCGTGCCAATGATACCCGACCCTATGCCGCCTTGATTCATCGTTTCGGAGAGTTGACCGGAGTGCCGGTGTTGTTGAACACCAGTTTCAATGATCAGGGAGAGCCCATCGTCGAAACCCCGGAGGATGCCGTTCGTACCTTTTTGAAGGCGGATATGGATCTGCTGTGCATCGGTGGAGTGATGGGATACAAAGGATGAACCGGCACGATTTACTGACGAACTGGCGCAAACTCTCCTCGCGCGCTCAAGAGATGGGCTGGAAAGAGGCGGTACGGCTCTCCTTGATGAATGCTTTGCAAACCCGGGCCGAAGCGGTCCCCTTGGCCAGTTGTCGCACCAGCCACTATTTTCAGGATCACCTCGCCGACTCAGCCGATGCGGGCCGTGCGCAACGCCGCGCCCGGGAGGCTGATGCGCTCTCCTTGCACGATGCCTCGAACATCGACAAAATCTATCCCCTGGTTTTTCATCATGGCAACCGGTTGATACGCTATACCCGCCTGCCTGCCAACAAAACCTCCAAAGGATTGATTGTCTTTTTTCATGGGTTCAACGCCTGGTTCCACACCGGTCCCTTGCGTCCCTTCAACCACTTCGATCTTCTGGCCCCCTGGGATACCTTTGGCTGGAAACGACAAGGGAGCTGGTTCTGGGGGGAAAAAGGGGTCGGATTCGTGGCTGACATGATCCAGGCCCTGATCCGTCAGGAGTGGTCCGGCCCCGAGCAGCAACCGCTCTTTTGCATGGGCAGTTCGATGGGCGGTTTTGGCGCGCTCTATCACGGCATCACTCTGGATGGGTGCCGTGGGATTTATGTCATGGCTCCGCAGATCGATCTTAAAGCCAAAATTGAGGATTATGCTCTCAATAATCGCGCCAACCCTTATGCTTTTCTGAGTGGAGAACGTATTGATTCAGTGCCGGATCTCCTGGCGCTCGCCGATGCGCGGACGATGCTGCCGCCACTGTATCTGATTCAGGATCTGTATGATCCGGTCAATGAATTCTCCCTGCATGCCAATCGTCTGCTCGACTGTTACCACCGCAAGCGGGCCTGGTACGGTCTGCGGATTCATCCCGGCGCACGACATGACGGCGATGGTTCTCAGGCCGAGGCAGAACTCTTTTTCTCATTGATTTTAGATCAACCCGCGCATTGAATCCTGGTGCCAATCTACATGCGGTAATTTTTAAATTTTTGTAGTATATTAAACCGCACCAAGCTCGAAATGTGTAGTTTTTACTGGTAAAAAAAAAGAGAGGGTCTGGGAGATTCATCTCCCAGGGTTTTGCCTTTAGCGCGCTCTTTTCAAGAAGCATTTTTCGCGCCTTTTGCGAAAAATGCGCCGCGCGCCGCCTTGGATGCGGGATTGTTTTGCGCCTTTTGCAAAACAATCCCGCGAACATGGCCC
>JAMOBI010000140.1:0-11434 GCA_039908105.1 Magnetococcus sp. YQC-9 | reverse complement strand
ACCCCGGCGCACGGCACCCTGGTGGACAACGGCAACGGCACGCTCACCTATACGCCAACGGCCAATTTCAACGGCAACGATGCGTGGACGTATACCATCAGCGATGGCCACGGCGGCACGGATAGCGCCACGGTCGAGATCACCGTCAATGCGGTCAACGATGCGGTAGTGGTCCCCGTCGGCGTGCCCGTGGATGAGCTGCTGGCCTATTACGCCTTCGACGGCAATCTGAACGACTCTTCGGGACAGGGATTGAATGCCGCAAGCAGCGGCACCTTGAGCTATTCGACCGGACATGCGGGTCAAGCCCTCTATGCCGCATCCGGGTATGCCCTGACCCCGAACATGACCGGCATTGCCAACAATACCAATTTTGCCGGTGTCACCCTGTCCGCCTGGTTCAAACTCAGCAACACGGGAATCAACCAGATCATCGAGGCCCATACCACCAATGGTGAGCTCTACATCGAGGGCAGTTCCTCTTCCATGTCCTTCATGGTCAACACCATCGGCATATCCGCTTCGATTTCATCTGCCAACACCTGGCACCAGGTCGTAGGTGTCTTCGATAACACCTCAAATCTCCAAGCCATTTACGTAGATGGCACCTTGGCGACCTCCACCAGCAACACCATCAACTTTGCGATCACCACGCCATTTTCCATCGGGCGCGATTACGAGCAAGGTATTCAATATTTCAACGGCCATCTCGATGATCTCCGCATTTATGGCTATGCCCTGAACAGCACGGAGGTGCAGGCTCTGTATACCGGGCAGCATCAAGTCGTCACAACCAACGAGGATACGCCAACCGTGATCACCCTGGGCAGTGATCCCGACGGGGATACGTTGACCAGCACCATTCTGACCGCGCCGTCCCATGGCACCCTGTCCGGGAGCGGGGCACAACTGACCTATACACCGGCAGCCAACTGGTTCGGCAGTGACTATTTCACCTACAGCTTGAGCGATGGCACCACCACCAAAAGCGCCTCGGTGGAGGTGGATGTCATCTCCCAGGTGGATCCGTTGGTGCTCGATTTGAACGGCGACGGCATTCACCTGACCCTCCCCTCGGAGCATTCATCCGGCTTTGGCATGTCCCCGGATGGCTCAAGGATCCGCGTTGGCTGGATCGATCAAGCGGATGGTTTCCTGGTTCAGGATTTAAACGGCAATGGCCGGATCGATGATATCACCGAGATGTTCTCGGAGTTCTATGGCCATTCCCGCCACGCAAGCGGCATGGAAGCCCTCTCCACATTGGATGCAAACCATGACGGCGTGGTGGACCAGAAGGATCCGGGATTTGGATCGTTGTCGGTCTGGCGCGACGGCAACGGCGATGGTCGTACCGATGCCGGCGAGTTGTTCCCGCTCGACGCCTGGAATCTGACGGCCATCAGTCTGGAGAAGGCATTGGCCGGTTCAAATGATGCCGGTGGACAGGTGTTATCCCTGGGGCATGCCGACACCGCAGAGGGTGGACGGATGGTCATGGCCGAGGTTGCCTTGACTGTCGATAATATTTCGTTGGAAAATGGTGCGTCTGCATCATCACTGGGGGAGCCGATCGCGCATGACTCGGGTCTGGACGGTTCGGATCACGGCCAGCCCGATTCCTGGAACCCAGCGACCCTTTTGGGGAATCTGGTCGCCAGCGACGCGCCCATTCTGCGTTTTCATGAATTGGGAGCCCAAGAGGAACCGTTCAGTCTGCACTCCTGGACGGAGAGTGATGTTTCGCCGTTGTTGTCCGGGGGGGGTGTGAACAGTTTGTCCTCGTGGCCTGACAATGGGATGAATTCAGGACATGACCGCGCTCCAATCGTGCCCCACGAAACGATCCAGATGGCTGATCCATTCATCCACCATGACCCTGCCGTCCATTTGGCCACCTTGGGCGGATGACCCCGCATTTTTTTTTGGGGCCGCAAGTTGAAGGAGTCCGTGATTCATGCACAAGAAGAGATGCCAGTCCGGAGCGCGCGTCATACGTTTTTCCGTTCTGGCGGGATTGATGTTCCTGCTGCCTGTCCAACCCGCACGCGGCATTACCCTGTTTGAATCCGTTCATCATGCCCTGGACAACAATCCCGAGGTTCTGGCTGCACGCGACAATCTTCAGGCGGCGCTCTCCACACTGCCCAAGGCCAAGGCGGGCTATTATCCAAGCATCGATCTTTCCGGGAGCTATGGCCGCGAAACCAGTGACAACCCCACGACGCGTGCGGTCAACAATCCCGGGGATCACAACCTCACCCTGAATCGGGGGGAGACCGGTCTGACCATCACCCAACCCGTCTTTGATGCACTCCGGACCCGCTACAATCTTGGACAGGCGGAAGCCAACATCGAATCAGCCGGGCAGAATCTGGCCAACGTCGAGGAGATGATCGCGATCGCCACGGTGGAAGCCTATCTGGAAGTGATTCGTCTGCAACAACTGCTCGAGTTGGACAAGGAGTATGTTCTGTTGCATCAACGGGTAAAAAAGGTGGTGGAGGAGAAGGCTGAAGCCGGTGGCGGCAGTGTGGCGGATGTGGAACAGACCGAGAGCCGCCTGGCCTTGGCCATGGCCAACATGGCGGCCAATCAGGGGCAATACGATGCTGCGGTCGCGCGTTTTCTGCGCGTCGTCAACCGCAAGCCCGATCAATTGACCATGCCGGTCATGCCCAAGGGCGTTCCGGAAAATTTGCCAGCCGCCATCGAGGCGGCACTGGTCGATCATCCATCGATTTTGATGGCCAGGGCCGATGTCGTCAGCGCCGAGGCTTCCAGGGATCTCACCAAATCCAATTTTCTGCCAGCGGTCGATCTGCGACTGAACATGTCCAACAATGCCAATGTCAACGGCGTCGAAGGTCATGACAATTCGGTTTCGGCCCTGGTGACGATGAATTACAACCTGTACCGGGGCGGCAGGGATCGGGCGGAACGGGAGGAGATGTCGAAACGGCTCAACCAGCGCCGCGAGATGTTGGACAATACACAGCTCATGGCACGAGAGCGGATCGAAAGGGCCTGGGCAGGTCTGCAATCCTCCGAACCTCGCGTGCGACACCTGAAAAAACATGTCGAGGTCACGGCCAGCGTCACCCAGGCGTATCACAATCAGTTCCAGCTGGGCAAACGCACCTGGCTGGACGTGCTCAACTCCGAAAATGCCCTGTATGTGGCCCGCAAGGATTGGCAGGCTGAAGAGTTCAAGCGGTTGCTCTCGGCTTATCAGGTGATCAGTGGCATGGGACGTCTGCGTGGTACGGTGAGTGGCGAACCCAAGCCTCGCGGCAAGTGATTTTCCTGTGGCATCTCCAGCTTACCGTTCCGACAGGGCAAAGGTCATGTTGGCGAGAAACGGCGCGAGTATCGTTTCCAGAATGGAGCGCGTTCCGGTGACGATGCCGGCGCTCACCACCACGCCGGGCACCAGATCGTAACGGTTGTTGTTGTTCTCGAAATACTCCCGTTCGACCATGATGCGCACCAGATAGTAGGCGAATCCCTCCTGGGTCACCAGCGTATCCGGTCCGATGTGAACCACGGTACCGTTCAACCGTCCGAAGCGGCTGGCATCCCGGGAAGAGAGCTGGATGATGGCCGACTGTCCCTGCCGCACATGTCCCACGTCCGCAGCCAAAAGACGTGCCTCGACCAGCAGTCGCTCATCACCCGGCACCAGATCCAATACCGTCTCGCCCGGCCCCACCACGCCGCCGATGGTCACATGGTGGATCGTCTTGATCGTGCCAGCCAATGGCGCACGCATGGTGGTGCGCTCCAGACTGTCGGCCAACTTCTCAAACTGGAGGACGGCCTCGTTGAGCTTGCGTTGATTCTCCTCCATGCCGATGCGCACCTCTTCGTGAAAACGCCCCAGCATGGTGCGTCGCTCCTCCTGCGCCTTTTTCATGGCGGCATCGGCCTTTTTCAGCGCAGCTCCATCCTCGGAGATCCGGCTGGTCAGGTTGGTCTTTTGTTTGAGCAGCTCCAGATGTTCATAGCGACTCGTGGCCTTGGCCTTGATCATCTGGGAGCTGATGCTCAACTGTTCGTCGATGATGACAACCGACTGTTCCAGACTTTTCTGTCGGGCCTGGATCTGGGCGATATCCTGCTCTTTCTGCCGAACATCCTCATCCTGGGTGCGCAGCGCGGATTGCACCTTATCCCGGCGCGCCAGAAACAGCTCCTCAGCCTGACGAAGCAGTTGCTCCTCGCCGACCCGCGCCAACAAGGCCGCTTTCGGCATCTCCCCGTTCGCATCCAGCCAAGCCTGCACCGATGACGGCCAGGCAAATCCAATTTTCAGGGAAAATCGCCCCTGATCGTCAGCCTCCGCGATGAAACGTTGCAAGTCCACCTGATGGGTACGGATTTTTTGCAACATCCCGCCCAGATCGGACGTGTTGGCCAGGGTATCCAGCACCACCATGGGTTGCCCCACGTCGACCTTCTGACCCTCCCTGACCAGGATCTCCCGGATGATGCCCCCCTCGAGATGCTGAATCTGTTGCAACTGGCTGGAGGGGACGATTTTTCCTTCCGCGAGGCTCATGATATCCAACTTGCCGACATGTGCCCAGTAGATCAGCAGTGCAAAGGCGACCCCCAGTCCCAGGTTGAACAGCGTTTGCAGACGATGGGAAACCTGCTTCTCTAAAGTTTGATCGGGCAGCGTGTCGCGAGCAGTGGGTCGCGCCGACTCATCGGTCTGGATGGCGGGGGGGTGTCCCTGCGGATTGCCGCGCAAGGAGGGATGCGGCTTGACATCCAGATCGCAGCTCCAGTTGGCGTTGGCGAGCAGTTTGTCGTTGCCAGAGAAGAGGATGATGGTACGTCCGCGCGCACGCAGATTCTGGATCACCCGGGCTACGTGCTGACAACCATCCGGATCCAATCCCTCGAACGGTTCATCCAGCAGCACCAGGCAGCCATCGCCCACCAGTGCCCTGGCCAGGGCGAGACGGCGTCGGACACCGAACGAGAGATTGGCCCCACCCCTGATCAAGATGCGTGAGAGTCCCTCTGGACTCTCCATTAAGAAACGCTCGAGACCGACTTCCCGAAGAATGGCTTGCAGACGCTCTTCGTTGACGTGTGCATCGAGGATGGCCAGGTTGTCCTTCAGGGATCCCTCGAAGAACTGGACCTCCTGGGGCATGTAGACCACCTGATGTCGCCACCAGGCGGGGTGCAGCTGACGCAGATCGATGCCATCCGCCAGAATCGCGCCGCGTACCGGTTCGATCAGGCCCATGAGCAGACGGGCCAGGGTGGTTTTGCCGGAGCCGTTGCCGCCATGGACCAGCATCAACTCACCCGGTTGCAAAGTCATGGAGAGCGATTCGAACAGCACGGAGGCCGATCCTGGGTGGTGAAACGCCATGTCGGAGAATCCGATCCGTCCGGAGAATCGGGTCGGTTGCGAGCCTTGCGAGGGTTCCAGCGGGATCCCGAGCAGTCGTTTGAGAAAGGTGAGCGATTGTTTGGCCTGCACGAGGCTGGTATGCAGTTGGGCATGCCGTCCAATCAGAGAGAGGGCGCGCGCGGAGAGGATGTTGATGCCGATCAGGGTTCCCATGTCCAGTTTGCCCGCCACCACCCCTTGCGCTCCGAGGCTGATGACCACCAGCGTCATGATGCCCTGACCCGATTGGGCCAGGGTTTGCAGCAGGGATTGCACGGCATGCAGTTTCCGGCGGTGCTGAACCGTTTCGGCGTACCGCTCTCCCAACAACCGTTCCAGCCATGGCGCGGCGTTGGAGCTGCGCACCAGATCGAGATGCTGAAACGACGATTGGATCATCCCTTGCCGGGCCTGGGATTTGGATAGTTCGCTGGAATGGTCGCGCGAGGAGAGACCGAAGGCAAAATTGGCCAGGGAGATCGTGAGCAGTACCACCAGCACCGCCAGGCCCAACTCCGGGTTGAGCAGGAAGATCGCCAAACAGAACAATACGGCGAACGGGGCATCGGTCAAACCCAGGAGGTTGACCGGTGACCAGGTGGTTTGCAGCACTCCGAGGGCCTGAACGGCTTCGGAATGAGTCTGGGATCCCAATCGTTCCAGGGGGGACGCCCAGGCTCGGGATAACACAGCGAAGACACGATTCTGCAACCATTTTTCCGGTTGGCGCAAAAAGGCCTCCGCCATGCGGTGACGGGTCTGACGGAATCCGAATTCCAAAACCACCGCCACCATCAGACCAGCCGCCAGGGTGAGCAGCGTGGATCGAGCAGATGGATGATCAGGGAGGCGATCAGAATTTGCGTTCCCAATCCCGGCTGCCGAACCAGTCGTTCCCACAATGTAAAAGGATATGAAGCACTGTTCTTGATGTCATCCATGTTGGCTCTTCGCTGCTCCACGTGGGTGGGTAGGTAAAATGCTTGCATGTACTAACATATTGGTTCATATGGTGAATTGCAAGAAACCGAAGTTGCCTTATCGGTAATGAGGCCTTCTTCCGATTTGCCAGATGGATCAAGAGGTTGTCACGGGTGATCGCCCGCAACTGCCGGATCTGGGTTTGTATTCCCGGGAGCTACCCACGTGAAGCAGCGAGGAGCCTGCAGTTTTGCTGGCACACAATAACGGGATACGTTATTATGTGCCAATGATCAAGACCTTTCGCTGCAAAGATTCCGAGAAAGTGTTTCAAGGGCAATCTGTCAAGAGATTCCCTCAAGAGCTTTTGAAACAAGCCAAGATGCGACCGAACCGAATGGATGCTGCTACCGAATTTGATGATGTGCGTATTCCACCTTCACATCATTTGGAGTCGTTGCAAGGTGATCGGTTGGCCGATCAGATTCACGTCATAATGGGATCTTGCGAATAGTCGGAGCCCAGTGCCGACTCCCCCGAAGACAGGTAAATCCATCTCCAGCAGGCGACCGCCGTGATCCTTTACCTCTGTGAAAAACCATCTCAGGGCCTCGATATCGGTCGGGTTTTGGGCGCAACGTCACGACGTGAGGGGTACGTCGAGGGGCCAGGGATCTGTGTGACGTGGTGCATTGGCCATCTTTTGGAGATGACCGAACCGGACCACTACCGACCGGAATGGAAACAGTGGCGGTTGGAAACGCTCCCCATGATCCCCAATGAATGGAAACTGGAACCGACCGGCCAAGGCGGCAAGCAGTTCAAAATCATCGCAGGATTGTTGAAGGATGCGAATGAAGTCGTGTTGGCGACCGATGCTGACCGGGAGGGAGAAACGATCGGACGCGAGGTTCTGGAGCGCTGCCGTTACCGGGGAAAGATCTCGCGGCTTTGGCTGTCGGCTCTGGATGACGCCAGCATCCGTAAGGCTTTGTCCTCCCTTATGCCCGGTCAGAAGACCGAACCACTCTACCAAGCGGGATTGGGCCGATCCCGGGCCGATTGGTTGGTCGGCATGAACCTTACCCGTGCCTACACGATCATTGGCCGCCAGGGTGGGCATGACGGGGTGCTGAGTGTGGGCCGCGTCCAGACGCCCACCTTGAAGTTGGTAGTGGATCGTGATCGGTTGATCGAAAACTTCAAGCCGGTGGACTATTTTGATGTCATGGCTCGTCACGGCGTGGCCAACGGCACATTCGACGCCAAATGGATCCCGTCTGAACCGCATGCCGATGACGAGGGACGCTGTCTGGATCGCACGGTCGCCGAGGTGGTTGTTCAAAAGGTCCAAGGGCAGGTTGGCAAGGTAACCAAGTCAGAGACAAAGCGGGTGAAGGAACCCCCTCCCCTGCCGCTTGAACTCTCCACCTTGCAGCAGGAGGCATCCCGTCGCTGGAGCATGAGTGCCAAGAGAACGCTTGAAGTCGCTCAATCCCTGTACGAAAAGCACAAGGCCGTCACCTATCCTCGAACGGACTGCCGGTTTCTGCCCCCTGAGCAGTTCAACGACGCCCCGAAGATTCTGCAGGCTATTGCGGATAGTGATCCAGGAATGACCCGGTTGGTCATATCCGCCAACCCCACGATTCGATCCAAAGCCTGGGACGACAAGAAGATCACGGCTCACCATGCGATCATCCCCACCGCTGCCAAGGTAACAGTTGAACTCCTGAGCCGGGAGGAGTCCCTCGTCTACGATCTCATCCGCCGCCATTATCTGGTGCAGTTTTTCCCGGCGTTCGAATTTGATGCAACCGTCATCGAGACCCTGGTGAATTCAGAGCTCTTCCGAGCATCTGGCCGTGTTGAGCAGGCCCCTGGATGGAAACAGGCGCTGGGCCGGCCAATCGAAGAGAAGGATGTCGATGGTAAAGAGGATGACCAGCGACTTCCTCATGTCCAAACAGGAGAAAAAGCTGAGATCGAAAAGGCTGATTTGATGGCGAAGCAGACCAAGCCCCCGAATCGCCACACGGAAGGGACTCTGATTCAGGCGATGAAATCAGTCGGCAAACTCGTTGAAGACCCTCGGTTGCGCAAGATTTTAAAGGATACGTCCGGGATCGGTACGGAGGCGACCAGGGCTTCCATCATCGAGACGCTCATCAAGCGGGAGTTGCTCGCGAAGGAAGGAAAGAAGAGTCTCATCAGCATGCCGGTTGGCCGCGCTTTGGTCGATGCTCTGCCTCACAGCGTGGCCGATCCGGCCACTACTGCGGTCTGGGAACAGACCTTGGATGACATTGCAAATGGCAGTGGATCCCTGGGTGAATTCTTGGAAAAATCCAGGGTGTGGCTGAACAGGTTGATCGAAAACGTCAAGAAACGGCAGGAGTTGGGAATCAATCCCTTCCAGAACCTTCCCGATCGGCCCGTATCCGGTACTGTCCGCAGGGGGCGTGACCGTTCTCCATCAAAAAGCGCGGAGCTGCAACCGGCGGCTGTCCCGGACCCTTCTCAAGCCTGTCCTGATTGCGGCAAGGATATGGTCCGGAGACATGGCAAACGCGGATGGTTCTGGGGATGTTCCACGTATCCAACCTGTTGTGCAGTCTTAACGGACAACCAGGGACAGCTTGGTCCGAGGGAAGATTGGGAAGGCGGAATCAATGGCCGGTGCCCACACTGCAAAACCGGCTGGCTCATTGAACGCAGTGCCAGAAGAGGAATCAATGCCGGGAGTTGTTTTTTGGGCTGCAGCAACTTCCCAAAATGTCGCTACTCGCGACCTTTTGCAGATTGAACATCGATCTTTCAGCCTGCACACACCCAAAGACGGCATCGATCCAGACGATGCAGACCGCTTCCCAGGCCAGTACCAGGGCATGGCATACCACTCCCAGGTATCCCCCTGCTCCATGGGCAGACCCCGACGCAACCAATCACACCGTTTCAGTTTTCTTCGGCAAAGCATGTCGTGGGGTATTGTGGGGCACGACAGGGTGGCACACGGGACGCTTTTCTTACGCTGGTCGGATGAAATTCCGAATGGCCGGTTGGAGATCGGCTGCCTTGGCCCGCTGCAAAGCGCGCAACAAGGCATGGGAAAGCTGTCCGATCTGAAATCGTTGCACCAGGGTCTCCTCCATGTGGCACAGCAGATGAGCGGTCATCTCGGCATCGGCCATGGCACGATGGGCTTTCCCGGTGTCGGGCAAACATGCAAATGTGGCCAGAGTCCCCAGTTTGTGGTTCGGCGCGGTTGGATAGATCCTCCTGGCCACCAGCATGGTGCAGGCAAATTCTTGCTGACGGGTACATCCGATTCGGGACAATTCGGCATCCCAGAATTTGCGATCAAAGGAGGCGTTGTGGGCAATCAAAGGAAGATCGCCCACAAAATCAGCCACCTCCTGCATAACCTTGGCCGCCGACGGTGCGCGACGCACCATCTCGTTGCTGATGCCCGTCAGATTGGTGATGAAGAAGGGAACCCGCACGCCGGCATTCATCAGGCTCTGATATTGCCGGACGATTTGGCCGTTCTCCAGGACAACAGCCGCGATCTCCGTGGCCCGCGCCCCCTCGGCAGGAGAGAGTCCGGTGGTCTCGAAGTCAATGACGGCCAGGGTTTCCATGGATCTCAATCATTCTGGTGCAGATAGTCGTACATCTCATTTTGAACCAACCAAATCGGATCAGCATTTTGCCTGATCCATGTATTCTCATCCAAGCCATCAATCATCGTTGGTCGTCTGACCCGCTTCTGCTTGCCGCCAATAAAAACAATCATGAATTCTTGATTTTTCCGCTTCCTTGCAGCTTTTTCCTGGGGTGTTCGTTTCCGTTTCATCCGAATCATGTTCCACTCGCTTAAACCCGCCATGACTACAGGGTCGTCACGTTTGCAGCCTGATCGCCCTT
Source organism: Magnetococcus sp. YQC-9 (assembly GCA_039908105.1). Classification (GTDB taxonomy): domain Bacteria; phylum Pseudomonadota; class Magnetococcia; order Magnetococcales; family Magnetaquicoccaceae; genus Magnetaquiglobus. The sequence continues at coordinate 1,173 of JAMOBI010000140.1, read as the reverse complement.
TTGGCCCTTTGTAATATCAAATTCCACCCGTTGCCCCTCGGCAAGCGTCTTGAAGCCGCTCATCGCAATGGCTGTGTGGTGGACGAATGCGTCGCCTTTGCCATTATCGCGCTCAATGAAACCAAAGCCTTTGCTGTCATTGAACCATTTCACTTTTCCCGTCTCACGACCTGCCATGTTTTTCTGATCCTTTTGTTGAATGTTTATGGATGTTAAACCGCAACCATCTTTGCGAAAAATGCGCCGCGCGCGGCCTTCGTGAGCGTCGTTTCCGCTTTTTGGAAACGACGCTCACATCTTGCACGCAGCCTTGCAAAAAACTACGCATCCCAAAGCAGGTGCGGTTTGGCACATGCAATCACCCGCAACTGCCGGATCCGGGATGATATCAAAAATCTCGCGTATCTCCTTGGTCTTTCCGGATACGCAACTTAAAAAAGAGTTTGAAGGCATCTCGGCCACCCATTGATGCAGTGTACGCCAATCAGATTGATCTGAAAAGGCTTTTTTAGCCTACTCAAACTCTCCTCCCGAAACCAGATGCAACCTGTGGATCCAGGTTTGATTCCTGCTTGGTCGTCAAGATGATGCTGCCGCGAACTTTTTACTCTCTTCGCAGAGAACGGAGAAAGCTGTATTGCCGAAACGAGTCTCTTGCGTTGCTATTTTGAGGCGTTTTCATCGCCCACTTGGCAGCCTCGATCAAATGCCTTTTCGAACGGATTCTCTGTCTCATCCAGTCGAAAGACAGGAGCAGATTTCGAGGATCGCCTGGTCGGCGATGCGCATCTTCGGAAACGACTCGATACAGAATCAGTCCGAGAAGAGTTCCTCAAGTGACCCTGCATCCACAAATCTGAGACTCCACTCCTCCAGAGCGTCTGAATTGGCCTGGGCAATTTTTTCACTGGCCCAAGATGGAATGGAACCGAAACGGCGTTCAAGGAGGCGGTTCAGAATTTTTGCTTCGCCTTCCTGACGGCCTTCCTGACGGCCTTCCTGACGGCCTTCCTCTTTTCCCTCCTCTCGTGCCAATTCTATTCGTCCTCGTGCGTCGGCGATGGCAATCCCGGCTTTGTCATAAAGGTCCAGCTCATCCTTCGTCATGTTGGCCACCATGGCTTTTTCAAAGGCATGCCGGAAGGGTGGCAGATCCAACTGGTCTGGTATGCG
>JAMOBI010000139.1:0-8880 GCA_039908105.1 Magnetococcus sp. YQC-9 | reverse complement strand
GCCCACTAGCCACACTTGGAGTAACCACACTCCAGACAGGTATCACAACCGTCCAACCGGGTGACAGCCAACTGTCCACACTTGGGACATTGCCCGGTACCAAGCGCGCCTCGTTCAGCCACTGCCTGGCGCTTGGCCTGCAACTCCGGAGAGAACTCCGGCGGACTGAGCATGCCAATCTTGATTAGATGCCGTTCGATACATTCGCCGATTTCGGCCACCAGACTCGGCATGTATTTGCCGCCCGGTTTGAAGTAGCCTCCTCGGGGATCGAAGACCGAACGCATTTCCTCGACCAGAAAGGTCGCATCCCCCCCATGACGGAACACCGCCGACATCACCCGGGTGAGGGCCACGATCCAGGCGAAGTTATCCATGTTTTTGGAATTGATGAAAATTTCAAACGGACGCCGTCGTCCGTTGACCACAATGTCGTTGATGGTCACATAGAAAGCATGCTCAAAAAGTGGGGTCTTGATCTTGTAGGTACTCCCCTCCAGATCCTCGGGCCGCCGCAACACTGGCTGTAACTGGATCACCTCGGCCAGGGTACGGGGCGGAGACAGGGAGGCCGATTTCGGCTCAACTTCCGACTCCGGCGCAAGGGCCACCGGCTCTTCGCCCTTTTTGGGGGCTACCTCGAATCCCACGATTTTATTCTGGATTTTGACGGCCACGGCATCAACTCCTCGCTCTTTTTCGCTGCAATCCCGATCTTTAAAGCCATATGATCGCGCGCCCAAAGCACCACGTCAATCCCCGAACCGATCGATACACCCGCACTGCATCACCCCTTCACCTCAAGAGCCGCTTTCGCTACACTTGCAGCGCAAAAAGTTCCACGTTTCGCCTACAACGGCATTCGGGCGACTCTTCTTCCGGCTTCTCATTCAGCCCTGGTACTCTGATATGCTCTCCCCCTTGTTGCTCGCTTCCGTGCTCTGCGGATTGGCCGCCGGCGTGATCGCCGGCATGTTCGGCGTTGGCGGAGGCATCATCGTCGTGCCGGTACTCCTTTTTCTGTTTCATTTGCAAGGATTCGATTCGCTCATCACCATGCAACTGGCAGTCGGCACCTCGCTGGCCACCATCGTCATCACCAACATCTCCGCAACTTGGGCCCATCACCAACGCGGCAGCGTCCATTGGTCCTTGGCCAGATACTATCTCTCCGGTACCCTGATCGGCGCCTGGCTCGGCTCACAACTGGCCGCCGCCATGAACGGCAATCTGCTGATCGCGCTTTTCGGCCTGTTCATCATCTTCGTCGGCATGCAGATGATCCGTTCCCGTCTGCCCCAACCGGGTGCCAGACGTATTCCCGATCACTTGACCCCAGCTCTGGGAGTGGGGATCGGTACGGTAAGCTCTTTGTTCGGCATCGGTGGCGGCACGCTTTCGGTGCCAGCCTTGACCCTGCTTTCGGGACTCCCCATGCAACAGTCGGTCGGCACTTCCTCGGCCATCGGTGTGTCGCTCGCCCTGATCGGTTCCATCGGTTTCGTCTACGCCGGCTGGCACCATCCCGCCCTACCGCCTGGAGCGCTCGGTTTCTTACACCCGCATGCTTTCCTGGGAATCATCTTCGGCACGCTCTTCACCACCCGCCTGGGGGTGAGGCTTGCCCATGCCCTGGATCCCGGATGGCTGAAAAAGGGGTTCGGGATCTTTCTTCTGATCGTAGGGATCAAATTGTTGTTAAACTACACTCAGCTTGGAATGTGTAATTTTTACTGATAAAAATAAAGAGAGGGTCTGGGAGATTCCTCTCCCAGGGTTTTGACTTTGACTTTAGCGCGCTCTTCAAAAGAAGCATTTTTCACGTCTTTTAAACCGCAACCATCACGGGATGCGTAGTTTTTCGCAAGGCCGCGTGCAAAATGCGGGGGTCGTTTCCAAAAAGCGGAAACGACCCCCGCGAAGGCGGCGCGCAGCGCATTTTTCGCAAAAGGCGCGAAAAATGCTTCTTTTGAAGAGCGCGCTAAAGGCAAAACCCTGGGAGATGAATCTCCCAGACCCTCTCTTTTTTTTCACCAGTAAAAACTACATATTCCAAGCTGGGTGCGGTTTAAGGTTCCACGGGTGGGGGTTCTCCCCCCGTCATGCAAATTTTCTGAATCATTTCCTCACGCTTTACATCGCCTCTGCCGGCGGTACGACGGTAAAACCGAACAGCTTCCACATCTGCATGCCGCCACGATAATAAAATATCTTCTCCGCCGGATAGCCAAGCTCCAACAGGCCATGAATCGCCGCCTGCGACTGTCCACACCAGGGGCCGTTGCACCAGATCGCAATTTTCTTTACCTTGGAAAAATCCAAAACACCCGAATCCTTGGATCTCACGCCGATAGGTTTCAAAACCCGCTCGATCTCCATCAGGTTGGCGCCCATCGACGGCGCAATATCGGTATAGGGAATATTGATCGAACCAGGAATCACCCCCTGGGCGTGCCAGTCCGGGGTGCGGGCATCAATCAACACCCCGGTGCCTTCGTTGACCTCATGAATCATGAACTGGATCAACTCCAGCTCACCCATGGTTATGACACCGGGTGCCGCCTCGATCGGCTGGATGCAAAACGGCGGACAGTTGCGCGCGATTTTGGCAAAATCGGGTTCGATCACTGCACGGGTGTCCTGACTGCGCATCACGGTAACCATCTGTTTGCCGTGCTTGACCGTGAACTGTCCCAGATCCTTGGTGATGTTGACCGGCTGCGCCTCTCCGGTTCCAACGGCAACCACCCACGACAAGACCACCAGTACCAACGACTGTTTCCAAACGCGCAATCCGTTCATGAGATGTCATCCTTTCTTTAGCGGTCAGTTCAATGTCGATCCGGCCGCGCCCCCGCGTATTGAAAACCGAAAGCGATTGAATGAATGTATGGTAACATCAGGATTTCTGAATGCAATTAAAAAAAGATCAATTTGTCGCCTCAAGCGCGCAATGAAACAGTTCTCCCTTCCTTCACGAATTCATTCGTGATAGAGTGGGGGTTTCAAGTTAATCAATTGTTTTATATAAACTTTTTCCATCAGGGATTCGCGAATGCCCAAGGAAGATTCCGCAAAAACAAACCCTTGTCCCCCGGAGGACATCGTGTTGCAGCCCGCTTCTTTGGCCATTTGGGACAGCAAGTATCGTCTCAAGAGCTCCAGCGGCCAACCAGTGGATGAGAACCTGGAGGATACCTGGAAACGGGTTGCCGCCACCTTGGCTGCCGTGGAAAAACCGGAAAATCAGGTGGTGTGGGAACAACGCTTTCTCGATGCCCTGCGCCAGGGGGCGATTCCGGGGGGGCGCATCGTCTCCAACGCCGGAGCCGGTGCCCACAAGCCGGCCACGAGTACCATCAACTGCACGGTCTCCGGCACCATCGGCGACTCGATGGTGGAGATCCTCGACATGGTGCGCGAGGCTGGCCTCACCTTGAAGGCCGGGTGTGGCATCGGGTATGAGTTCTCCACGCTGCGTCCGCGTGGGGCCTATGTGGCCGGTGCCGGCTCCAGCACCTCGGGTCCGCTGTCGTTCATGGACATTTTCGATGCGATGTGCAAAACCATCTCCTCGGCGGGCGGACGCCGGGGCGCACAGATGGCGACCTTCGACATCTCCCACCCCGACGTGCTGGATTTCATCCGCGCCAAACGCGAGGATGGCCGTTTGCGGCAATTCAACCTGTCGTGTCTGATCACCACCCCCTTCATTGAGGCGGTCAAGCAGGATCGCGAATGGGATCTGGTCTTTCCGGCCAATGGCCGCGAACTGGGAGATCCCGACATCCAGATCGTCTACCGTCCCTGGCCAATCCTTGCCCCCGCCTACCGCACCAACGAGCGTGGCGAGGTGGCCTGTCGGGTCTACCGGCGTCTGCCGGCGCGGCGACTGTGGGATCTGATCATGACCTCCACCTACGATTATGCGGAACCGGGGTTCATTCTCATCGACAAGGTCAATGAGATGAACAACAACTGGTTCTGTGAGGAGATCCGCTCCACCAATCCGTGCGGCGAGCAGCCTTTGCCCCCGCATGGTGCCTGCCTGCTCGGCTCGATCAATCTGACCCGTTTCGTGCTCGAGCCGTTTACGTCGCACGCGGCCTTTGATTGGGAGCGGTTCCGCAACGTGGTGCGCCTCTTCACCCGCATGCTCGACAACGTGGTGGAGATTCACGGCCTGCCTTTGGCCCCGCAGGCTGCCGAAATCGCGCACAAAAGACGGCACGGGATGGGTTTCATGGGATTGGGTTCGACCATCGTCATGCTCAACATGAGCTACGGGGATGCGGCCTCGGTCCGTTTCACCGAATCGGTCTCGCGCGAAATGGCACTCATCGGATTTGAGTGCGGCGTGGAGTTGGCGTTGGAAAAGGGGGCTGCGCCAATCATGGAAGAGCGCTTCACGGTCGATGCCGCCATGCTGCTCAAGCGACCCGAAATGGCCAAAGATGGCTTTCGCATCGGCGACCAGGTGCCGGGCAAGCTGCTTTTGGCCCGTTACAGCCGCTACATGGCACAATTCCCCGAATCTCTGCGGGCGCGCATTGCCGAGCACGGTTGTCGTTTCACCCATCACACCTCGATCGCCCCAACCGGCACCATCGCGCTCTCCCTGGGCAACAACTGCTCCAACGGCATTGAGCCGAGTTTTTCGCACAAGTACTCCCGCAACGTGATCGTGGCCGGACGCAAGACCAAGGAGAAGGTGGATGTCTTCTCTTATGAGCTTCTGGCCTACCGCGCCCTGATCAACCCCAATGCTGACCCGTTCGCCACCGATGCGGCTGCCCGACTGCCGGAGAACTTCCAGGATGCCAGCGCCATTGCGCCTGAAGATCACGTCGAGATCCAGGCTGCAGCCCAGAAGTGGATCGATTCATCGATCTCCAAGACCATCAACGTACCGACCGATTTTCCCTATGACCGCTTCAAGGAGATCTATCTCAAAGCCTACGAGAGCGGCTTGAAGGGGTGCACCACCTTCCGGTTCAACCCCGAGGCATTCCAGGGGGTGCTGGTGAAAAATCAGGATCTGGCCAGCACCACCTATCGGTTCACCTTGGAGAGTGGCGAGACTGTGGAGTTGCGTGGAGATGAGGAGGTGGAGTACGACGGCGAGATTCACACGGCGGCCAATCTGTACGATGCCTTGAAGGAGGGGTATTACGGCAAATTGTGAGGGGAGGGCTCCCTTTTCCTCCTGCTTCAGCCACATTCGACAAGCATTTCAAGACGTATCCAACAAAAAAGCGCATTACCCGGCAATGCGCTTTTTTTATTGGGATGCCGTTTCAGGCATGCCTGAATCAAGCATCGGCGTGCTCAGTCCCGTTTCTCCAGCGCTTTTAAAAAGAAAGATTGAAAATCGTTGCCTTCGCCCTCGGTGTAACTGGTCTGGGAGAAACCGGGACGACTTGTGGAAATCCGCGCCTGAACGCCGGTTCCCGGTTCCACGACCTGCCGGGCCGCACGGGTCCGATCCACCCGACGGTAGAGCTGCAACAAGACTGGATGGGATACGCTGATCATAGGGGCCTCGCCGTCTTTTTAATTTTACCATGGAACTTCAAGCTTTTGGAGTTCCACGAGAAGGGGTGAGGGGGTTTTCCCCCCATCATGCAAGTTTATGGATGCCATCGTGACTGCCATAAGTATTGAATCGTCCAATCAAGGGAGATTCTTGACCTCTTTTTTTGCATCGAGCACATTTCCGTTTGGATTAAGCTCGTTTTTTTCGTTAAAGAAAATTGTGGGCGTACAACATGTTCCTCTTCCCGTAAGCTGCACAACAGCCTAAAGAGGGATCATCGAATCTTGTAACCTCTCTTGCTCAAGAGCAGCGGAAATGCCATCACACCCGGATTTCGTGACACCTCTCGGCCCCTATTGGCTGCAGACCCGAGCCGGGGTGATTGTAGCCCTGGATACACGTCCTCCGGAGAATCTTGCGGATCCCATTTTATGCCAACGGGTGGCCGTATGGCTGGCTGCCTATTTTCAGGGGCACTTTCGTCCGCTCGATGACCTGCCGCTGATGCCGAACGGCACACCCTTTCAGTTGCGGGTCTGGGAGGCGCTGCGGGAGATTCCACCGGGTCGGGTGGAGAGTTACGCCATGCTCGCCAGTCGGGTCAACTCCGCGCCACGCGCCGTGGGTGCGGCGCTGGCAGCCAATCCGATTCCGATTCTTCTGCCCTGTCATCGCGTGCTGGCCGCCAATGGGGCGTTGCGCGGATACAGCGGTGCGGGCGGACTGGAAAGCAAGCGTTTTTTGTTGCGGCTTGAGGGGATTGTGGAGAAAAAGGACGGTTTGATGGAGCTGATCAGCGGGGAATGGGGCGGCCAATCGGTATAGCGGTCCAGGGTGCGGATAAAGGCAAAAAAAGCTGTTCATTCGTCAACTGAACTGCTTTATTTAAAATCGCATGCGAATCAAATAGATAGTAAGGCAATGGAAACCAGAAAAAACAATAAGTTGGTTTTTGCAACTACCTCACTGGTAAAAAAAAAGAGAGGGTCTGGGAGATTCATCTCCCAGGGTTTTGCCTTTGCCTTTAGCGCGCTCTTTGACAAGAAGCATCTTTCGCGCCTTTTCTAGAAAAATGCGCCGCGCGCCGCCTTCGTGAGTGTCGTTTCCGCTTTTTGGAAACGACGCTCACATCTTGCACGCAGCCTTGCGAAAAACGACGCATCCCAAAATGGGTGCGGTTCAGGTGAACGTAAGACACTGCCGAATCTCCCAGACCCGCTCTTTTTTTCACCCATAAAAACGACACATACCAAGCTGGATGCGATTTGGTTCTGACGCGCATGATTGTGAATAGGCCTTCTTTCGAAGCTGGCTGAGAAAATGCACAAATCGGGTTGAACTTCCCTGGATGAATCGCTATCTATTCAAACAGGAAGAATGGTTGATGGGGGATTGATCAATCCTGTTTCCGCCTGGGTATTGGAGACTATCACGATGAATCAATTTCGTTTTCTGCTGCTGTTGGCGGCTCTGACCGGACTGTTTCTGGTGATGGGTCAGCTGCTGGGAGGTCGTGAAGGGATGCTGTTGGCATTGATCTTCGCGGCGGGCATGAACTTCTGGGCCTGGTGGAATTCGGATCAGGCGGTATTGTCAATGTACAACGCCATGGAGGTCGGCCCCTCCCAGGCGCCAGAATTATTCGGTATCGTCCAAGAGCTGGCGCGACGCGGTGGCCTGCCCATGCCCCGCGTTTATGTGATCGACGATCCCTCGCCCAATGCCTTTGCCACCGGGCGGGATCCGGAACATGCGGCGGTGGCGGCCACGACCGGGATTTTGCGCATTCTCACCCGCGAGGAGCTGGCTGGAGTGATGGCCCATGAGATGGCCCATGTGCAGCACCGGGATATCCTGGTGGGCACTGTGACCGCCACCTTGGCGGGTGCGATCACCACGCTGGCCAATTTCGCCGGACTCTTCTCCTCGCACCGCAATGACGAGGGGGAGGGGCGCGGTTGGCTGGGGGAGATCATCATGCTCTTTCTTGCCCCCTTGGCCGCGATGTTGATCCAGATGGCCGTATCGCGCTCTCGTGAATACGGTGCCGACGAGGGTGGTGCGCGTTTGTGCGGCAATCCGTTGTGGCTGGCTTCGGCGCTGCATAAACTGGAAATTGGCAGTCGGCGCGTTCCTCTGGCTGCGGCAGAGCAGAATCCGGCCACAGCCCATCTGTTTATCGTTTCGCCCCTGTCCGGAGGGATGGTGGCGGGACTCTTCTCCACCCATCCTCCCATGGAGGAGCGCATCGCCCGTTTGCAAAGGATGGCTCGCCACCGATGATCAAAATCGCCCCTTCGGTCCTCTCCGCCGATTTCGCCCGTTTGGGCGAAGAGATCCATGCCGTGGAACAGGCGGGTGCGGATTACATCCATGTCGATGTCATGGATGGCCATTTCGTACCCAATCTGACCATCGGTCCTCTGGTGGTCCAGGCGATTGCCCGGGTGGCCACCAAACCGCTCGATGTCCATCTGATGATTTCGCCGGTGGATGTTTATCTCCCGGATTTCGCCAAGGCCGGCGCCTCGATCCTCACCGTGCATGCCGAGGCGACCCATCATCTGGATCGCACGTTGAATCAGATCCGTGAACTCGGCTGCAAGGTCGGGCTGGCACTCAATCCGGCCACGCCGCTCTGCAATCTGGCCAACGTGCTGCCACTGTTGGACATGGTGGTGATCATGTGCGTCAATCCGGGATTCGGCGGTCAATCCTTTATCCCCTATGCCCTGCAACGCATTGCGTCCGTGCGGCGCATGATCAACGATCGCGGGTTGCAGGTCGAGGTGGAAGTGGACGGCGGCATCAAGCCGGAGAACATTCAAGCTGCGACCAAAGCCGGGGCAGATGTGTTCGTGGCCGGATCGGCGATTTTCACCCAGCCGGATTATGGAGCGGTGATACGGGTAATGCGGGAGAATGCCAGGGGTGAGGAGGCATCGCAAGAATCCCGCAAGTAGCATTGGTCATTGATCTGCCCACGAGGACCGCAACAACGCACGCTTTATCCACCTCCCCTTTTCAAACCATACCCACTTTGGGATGCGTGGTTTTTCGCAAGGCTGCGTGCAAGATGCGGGAGTCGTTTCCAAAACACAAAAAGCGACTCCCGCGAAGGCGGCGCGCGGCGCATTTTTCGCAAAAAATGCTTCTTGAAAAAAGCGGTAGTGTCTTACGTTAACCTAACCGCAACCAGTTTGGAATGTGTAGTTTTTATTAGTGAAAAAAAAAGAGAGGGTCTAATGGTATGGTCCGCCCCGCTCCAAACGGCAGCAGTGTGCCACGGCATCGAAATGTGCCAAGATGGAGCTGATATCAACCATCAAATAAGGAGCGGAGCG
>JAMOBI010000138.1:0-23969 GCA_039908105.1 Magnetococcus sp. YQC-9 | reverse complement strand
ACTAGACCCAAATTGGGCGGCGGCAAAGGTTGATTTGCGCGAATAGCGGCTTCCCATTCATCACCCATTGCATTGATCGCTGGCCAATGGGAAAGCGTGAAGTCATTAAGGCAGAAACTGGATCGTTCGCGCTCCACAAGAAAATACCGTAATGCCGTAATTGCTGATGTCTTTCCGCTATTATTAGCTCCAATGAATACCGTTTTTTCTGGCGATATCCACACCCTCACAGAAACTAGTTTCCGAAAATTTGCTATTTCAACAAATTTAATCCGCATAACTTGCTCCTTCTCTTCATATCCTCCTCGCCGCCGCCGCCGCAATGTGTCCGGCAAACTCTGTGATAAATGTTTCTATTCCAGTTACATATGACATTTCTGAGAATTCTCCTGTAGCTACCGCCGATCGCGGCGATGCAATTACAGAAGCGGTTGTATAAAGCCGTTCTCGCACCAACCTCTGACACAAGATGTCATACCGCTTCAAGTAGGAAGCCCCATGGAACTCCGGGAAAACTGGATAATGGGGCGATTTATCCTTAACCGGACGACGTGATTCCGGCGCATCCTCGACTACCATAAGCCAACCAACGAACGGTCGGGGCTGCTCACCGAAAGCCTTTTCGCGGTAAGATATCCAGAAATCATGTGCTGTCCCAATGGCTTCCTCGGTGCGATTGTTGAAGTTGTTGCCAAACGATGGCCCGACTTGGCTCTTGAGTTCAATCGCTGCGACCAAACGGCCTTTGTCAATCACGACCAAATCCCACAGCTTTGTTGGCCGGAAGAACCCCGGTAGCGTCACCAAAGCGCGGACCTTGTGGATGTCAGCGTGGCCAAGACCGTTGGCCTTAACCAGATCGATGACTAGAGAAATGAAGCCGTCCATGTTCTTGCCGGCCGTAACACCGGCACGCTCGCCTTGGTCGGCTGTGCCAGCCTCGATTTGTTGCTGCCGGGCTTTTTCGCGGTTTCCCCAAAAAGCCATGATAGCCTCACGAGTTTTGATTTCATAGTTTGCCAGATCGAGTGCCATATCCCCCCCTAATCACCATTGCCGCCGATAGCTTCACGCTCGATCTTGGACAGGCCATAGAGACTGAAGACGGCACGATCTGTTGCTACCGTGTCTCCAAGACCTGTAGCAACGATGAGTGATTGCTGAATTTTTTCTGGTATATCGCGCCAAAGAGGGATTCGGATGCGCCGGAGATATTGGGCCTGGAAGCGCAGGTATCCACCTCTCATGCGGATACTGTAGGTCGATACGAACAGACGGGCAATACCAGAACGCAATACTGCCTGCAGAGCCTTCAGCTCCCATTGGTCGGCTGTGATGTAATAGAGGTTATGGTGCGGGTAAAATCCGCCCGGCTCATGAACGATATGGGCACCACCCTTGATGTCAGGTATCAGCAATTTCGGCCGTTCTGCTAGATCGGGATAAATGCGGTCGATGGTCCTATACCAGTTGGCCGGGGACTTCTGGGCACAATGTCGGCCGGCGATCACTTCCTGATGCCTCATTAGGTAGCGTTTGAGGCGTGGGTAGCGCGTTAGATCCACTAGACCGCCATCGGCGGCGAATGGATTGATAACCCCTTGGCCACGCCATTCCACCGTGCCACCGGCAATATCGCGGGTCATGATTAGGCGCAGTTTGCGGTCAGGTTCAACATCGAGCGCATCGAACGGCGCGATAAAAACTTTGTCAGCACCGGTGGCAACGCCAATCCCGACTCTACAGCCGGCTTCTTCCAAGGTAGGGAAATCCTGTTCCAGGCGACGGACGATGGCGAGTTGGTCGGCTGACTCGAGCAGCCATGGCTCAGCACCATTCGTCACGCCGCGAACCTCGCGGATAGTAGCGGCCGTCGTCATCTGGGTTGAGGTCAAAGCCTTGGCCAGAGTGGATAGTTCGTTCTCATCGATCTTTGGACGATGGGCAATGCGGGTTGGACCGGCTGTCTCGCGGGCAATAACGGTGATGGCCGGATAAGCGATCACATCGCTATAGAAGGCAGGGGTATCAACCATGTCAATGTAGAGTTTTAGACTGAAATCAGTGGCGACCATCTGCCGCAATGGGCCTCCATAGCGGTTCTTCATCCAGCGATCAGCACAGATGAAGGCTAGGTTCCCTCCCGGAGCAAGTAGACTCAAGGAACGCTCGATGAAGGGAACATAAAGGTCAGCGCGATCGTATAGGGTGCTGTAGCGGGCGCGGTAAGCGGCTATGAGCACGTCATCGATTCGCTCTTGGCGAACATAGGGGGGATTACCTATCACCACGTCAAAGGATTCTGGCAGTTCAGTTAGCAGAAAATCATCCTGAACAAGCCAAGTACCGGCGATCTGTTCGGCTGTATCAAGTGAAATCCTATGAGCGAGCAGTAATTTAACTAACTTTTTATATGTAGAAATAAATGTCGATCTATGCAGTTCGACGGCACGAATACACGGGCCAAGAGTTTTGATTGCGTCATTCCTGCCGGCACGATTCCAGGTCCTCAACAGCCGTTCTACTGCCGGCAGCAGGAAATCACCATTGCCAAAAGACGGCTCTAGCAGACGCAGATTCTCCAAAGAGAAATCGGCATTATAGCCAGCCAGGTCAAGGATGAATTCGACCACGCTGCGGCGCGTAAAGACCGCGCCGCGCTCTTCGGCACTAGCTGTGGCCATGGCATCGACAGCAGCAGCCAGTTGGATGGGGAGACGGTGAGTGCGAGAGACGGTATGGATTGTTGGCATGGCTGACTTGGTCATGGGCGGCTCAGTTATTCTTCGATGGGCGATCTTGTCCAGCGACGCACGTTTAGCTCGTGGATATGCTTGTTGGCCTCGGCCAAGTCGAATTGCGGCAGACATGCCTCTGGATCACCACCAAAGGCCTTTTATAAGTCTTAGGGCAATTTCCGCAAAAATGCCAGCCTTGCCATTGAAGAGGTTGTTGAGTGTCTGGCAAGTCACGCCTAGCAGCTCTCCGGATTATATTGTAACATATTGATTTGATAGAAAACGTCCGAGTCTTGCTAAATATGCAGAGCTCAACGAAATCGTGTGGTTGCAAAAACAAACTAGTGGCTCAACCGGGCTATTTTGATGGGCTGAAATATGCTGGTTCGCCAAGAAATCAGGGAAAAACTGCATGTCAAATCAGCTCGGTTGACCCGCTAGACAGGCTGCCAGCAGTTGCGACGCAACCTTGATCGTCAGCCAATCTGGCCCTAAGCAATTTAGGAAACAGCCTGCCTAGAGTAGATATATAATCTGCATGCTCCGTGGCAGATCCTCGATAAATGGGACAATTGTTTCTTGTCTCGACAGTTTCCGGTCCTAAATTTGTGTCAACTGCTATTTATTATCGTGGATTTCGGTGCTAAGCCATTCTGCTACCGCCACAGCCTTTCAAACCTAGCGGGGTTGGTGGCAGTGTAACGCACGGTATGCCGGATGTCGCGGTGTCCAAGATAATCCTGGATCAACCGCGTGTCCGCACCCTGATCGGCCAGGGCAAAGCCGCACGCATGCCGCAGCATATGGGGATGGGCAGGAATCGCCAATCCCGCAAGCTCACCGCATTTGTTGACCACCACCCATGCCGTTTTGCGGCTCAGGGGGGTGCCACGTTCACTGACAAAAAAGGCATCCCCGACTGCCTGGCGTTTCTTGCGCTCGTTCAACCAAGCGCGGATCACCCGCAGCTCATCCCCCCGCAATGGGTGGGTGGTGGACAGCCCCTTTTTCAACCGCGCCACATGCAAAACTCGGCTTTCAAGATCAACCTGTGAAAGCATCAAACCGCACGCCTCGGACACGCGCAACCCATGCCGGAACATGAGCAGCAACAGGCAACGATCACGCTCTTCATTGCGGCTGCCTTTGGTGGCCGCCAAGAGCCTTTCAACCTCCAGGCCAGTCAGGTGTTTCCGTGTGTCTGTCATTTTGTCTAATGTTCCCCCAAATGCCATCGGGCGCAACCCTTGCGCTGCTTGGCTTCGGCGCATATTGTTTTTTAAACATTAGACAAAATGTGTCATTCTGTCTAATGTTATCTGATCTGTATATGCAATACAAAATTGTGCACAATGGGCAGGGCATGAAAGGCTGAATCCAAAACCAAACCAGAATATCTGTGAGCTGAATTCATGTTCTCCCTTCCTCGCGGCGTTGGCGTTTCGGTTGATGTCCTGGGCATCGCGCCAAGCTGTGGAACGCCTCGTCTTCCGTGGCGGGGCCTCGCTGTTCATCGGGGCCATTCCTGCCTTTGAGAACTGGCCCATGCTCGCCAACATCTACGAACAGGGCGGCGCACACCTGAAATCAATTGAAACTGCCGACCTGCCCCCCGTGCAACGGGCGGAACAGGTGGACGCGCTCGAACGGCTTTGGCGATCCGCCATGCTGGCCGATTGCATTCCTCTGGGCCTAGATGATGACCGGCACTTTGTCACGCTTGCCGGTAGTCGATCAGGCAAGGGGACAAGTGCAATCATCCCCAACCTGTGCGTCTACCCTGGCTCCGTCGTCTGCCTCGATCCCAAGGGAGAAAACGCCGCCCTGACAGCAGCACGACGCGGCGCAGGTGGTGCAGGTTGCGAAGGCATGGGGCAACAGGTGTTCGTCCTTGATCCCTTCGGCGTGGCCGACGTGCCCGACGATCTCCGCGCAGGCCTCAATCCTTTGGCTCTGCTCGATCCGGCTTCACCCCTGGTGGTCAATGATGCGGAGATGCTGGCCGAGGGGCTGGTTATCTCGACTGATCCAAGGGATTCCCATTGGGATGAAAGTGCCCGCAACTTCATCAAGGGCCTTATCCTGCACCTCGTCACCACGGTTGAACGGCCAAGTCTGTTTACCCTGCGGCGATTCCTCACCCAAGGGGACAAAGAGGGATGGGAACAGTCGGACTACGACAGCAACACCTCGCCCTTCAAGTACCTGCTCAACAGAATGCGGGACAATCCGGCCTTCTCCAGCGTGATTGCCGGTGTCGCCGAAACCCTGTTGACCTGCGGGGAGAATGAACGCGGCTCGATCCTCTCCACAGCGCGGCGCAATACCGCTTTTCTCGACACCCTCGGCCCCCGTTTCGTAGAAACTCTTGAAGGCACGGGCCGGACCTTCTCCCCGGGCATTTTCAAGAAATCCCCGCACGGGGCCTCCCTGTTTCTCTGTCTGCCTGCCGAACGCATGGGCACGCATGGCCGATGGCTGCGGCTGATGATTGGGCTTCTGCTCGAATGGTCCTACCGCGACTTGTCGCCCCCTGCCTGCGGTGCGCCGGTTCTGTTCCTGCTGGAGGAGTTCTATTCCCTCGGCTACATGTCCATGATCGAGAAGGCGGCAGGCTATGCGGCGGGCTTCGGGATCAAGCTATGGGCGGTGTTACAGGACATCAAGCAACTCGAAGCCCTCTATCCGAAAAGCTGGCAAACCTTCCTTGCCAATGCAGGCGCGGTGCAGGTGTTCGGCGTTTCGGATTTCGACACGCTGTCCTATGTGTCAAAGGCTCTTGGCGAAATCGAAGTGATCCGCCATGTGGTCAACCGCTCAGAAAACGAGCAATCGGGGCAAAGCTCATCCAGCACGCAGCAAAAAGCCTCGGGCCTGATCAACAGCCGTTCGGGACTTCGTATGCTGCTGCCCTTCCTGCCGGACGAAGCCAACAGCACAGGCCGCAGCTTCTCGCAATCCGTCACCCAGCAAATTCAAATCGTGCCCCTCCTGCGTCCGGACGAGGTGGCCATCCAATTTGCGCGGGAGAGTGGCGCGGCCCTCCTGCTCATCAAGGGTCGCCGTCCGGTCTGGTGCCTGCGCGTGGACTATTACGACTCGCCGTGGTTCTCTGGCCGCTACGTCCAAAAAGGTGAGGACCGGTATGGACGCCCTCTGCGTGCATTCGGGGAACGCTCTCCGGAAAGGCTGGCTGAGGTCGCCGCCCAGTTCAACGCACTGGCCATGCAACACAGATTATGATTGCCTCGGCACGAGAAAAGGCCCGATCAGTTGATGGTGCGTGTCAAGCAGGGCATCACGGTATCGGTTCGTGTAAACCGCCAGACATTTCACCGCGTCGCTGTCCTTCTCTTTCGCCTGGCAGTCCCGATTGCGAGCCTGAATCCACGCGCCGTTACCTTTCTTGACTGCGGCAAATTGCTCGTCGTTCAGATGTTGCTTGAGCGATTTGTACACCCTGGCCATCGTCACTTTTGGAACAAGTTGCGCGACCGCCTCCTTGTCGCGCTGCTGCCATGAATTCTGACCGCCCCCCTGTTGAGATACCGGTTGACCCCCTGTGGATGCCTGCTGAATTGTGGACGGGCGCGCACCTGTTGTCGTTCGGCCCGCAGCAACCACCGCAGGTTGGCCGTTGCCTGCCGTCATATAGTCAAGCCCGCGTTGCATTTCTTGATCAAGCTCTTGCATCGCCTGCGCCCGCAACGCTTCGCTTCCGAGGCTGACAGTATTGGCAAGCTCTTGTTTGCCATGTGCGCCGGCAAAGGCAGCAAATAATTGTCCCAAAGTCGCAATACCAACTTGAGTCTCTGCGGCATCAGAAACAACTTTTTGCCTCATCAGGAGCATCTGTTTTTGCAGTTCTAAATCATTCTGCGCCTTGAGCAATTGCTGCTGCTTCTGAAGCTCCAAAGAATTCTGCTCGCGCACAAGAGCCAACTGCTTCTCAAGCTCTGCCTTGGCCTTTTCCTGCTCCTGCGCGGCAACCATGGCCCGTGTCGCTTCCAGCTTGGCATTCATGGAATGCGATTCAATGTTGCCCTCAAATCGTCCCAAAACAGCAGACAGTTTATATTCCTCGGGAACATATTTTTCGTAGATGAATAGCAACAACACTAAATAGATCAACAAATTGACTTTCCCAAAAACGGCACCACCGCGTGCAGTCTGGGGATTCTGGGATGGTTGAGGAGGTGCAGGCTGAGGAGAAGCCTGGAGGCGATTTTGGAGCATGGCCAACGTACCCCTTCAAAATGAGTGATAACCCCTCAAAGACGGATCACGACCCAACAGGCAGCACTTTCAGCGTCAAACAAGCTCGCATTGCATTATCTCCATAGGGTGCCACTGTTTGCAACAATTACAGAAAAAATATCTGTCATGCTTGTGGGGTCGCATCGGATAAAACGCCTTCCGATTGCGGCGCATCCATCGCCGTAAACGCCTCCTCCGTCTTTTCACCACCCGCGCCGCCGCCATGGGCCACGACACAACAACACCGCCGCGAGACCATCGCCTTGTCACCTGCGCGGCAACTGGAGGCCAGGATTGCACAACGGCGACGCGGCGGTGCCATCTCCCCGTAACCTGGGCCGCCGCCGGTCTCCATGATGCAGAAACGGGCAACGGACGACGGGAAACCATCTTGTTTCCCAACCCTCCGGCCCTGCTGCATCTCTGTCCTCCCCTCGCCCTTCTGCCTATGACGAGGGTTTCATCGTTCTCGCTCTCGTCCGCCGCCTGGATCCCGTGTCCGGTTCTCTTCGCGATTTCTGACTAACGTTAACAGATAGATCTCACCCTGTGCTTTGAGTTGATGGAACTCCTTATGCGTCAAACCTCGCGCCAAAGCCTGCATATCCTCGACGGGCAAACTGCGCCCTTCCGCCAACGCCTCGCTCAAATGGTCGAGGGCCTGGTTGTGCTGTGCTCTTTCTTGCTCTTTCTGCCGCCTCAATTGTGGGTTGCTCATCACCTCGCCAACCGTCATTTTTGCCGGTGGAGACGCACCCACAAAAAAATCCAAAATCCCGTCCATTGCCTTGGTCAACACATTGGCCAAACCGCCAACAGCACCGGCACCACGCAATCCAACCCCTCGTGGTGATAGGATGGATGGTGATGGATCGGCGGCCTTGGTTGTGGCCTTGCGTGGCGGCTCTCGCGTCGGTTCGGTCGATTTGGTTTGCTCAGCCGTTGCCAATCGGACAGGAGCCGTGTGCAATGCCGACTCCATCTGCCCACCTGCCCGACGCTGCGCCCGAACCTCCTTGAGACTCGGCAATTCATCAATCGACAAGGTGTCCCGCAACATCTCACGCAAGGCACGTGTCAGGGGCCTGTTATTCTCAAAGGTAAATCTGTGGGTCTCTCCGTTTCTGTCCACAAGCAGGCAATTGCCTTTCCCGTGACGTGCAAACGAAAAACCTTGCCTCTCAAAAATCTCAACGAACATCTCTCCTGTGCTTTTTCTTGGCATGTCTGCCTGTTCGGCCTTGGCGTTCTTCGTGTGCAGGTACTGTTCAAATTCCTGCCTGGGAAGAGAATGCTTGATGGCCACATTCTCAAATTTATTCCACAAGGCATTGATTGACTTCTCAAACCTATCGATTGCTTGGATGATGGCCGGATCGGGTGCGTTTGCGGACTTCAACATGTCGTAGGTGCAGCGCATAACATCATGAACGTTGCTTGACTCCAGCCAAGGCCGTGTCGGCAAAGGCGCATCCTTCAGCATTTCACGCAGAAAGCCTGTTGTGCCCTTGGTGGCTTGCACGAGATCATGCACGTGGCCTTCTCGGTCAGTCACAACGTAGTTGCGCCGATCACCAATAGCCAACGTATATCCCTTCTCTTCAAGACCTGCCAAAAGCTCACGGCCATCACCTTTGGCCACGGCATACAAAACGGCCAACTCCCGTTGCGCCTTCATGTAGGTTGGGTTCTTCTCCTGCCCTAGCGTCACGGACAGACGTGGCGGGGTGTTTTCTGTGCCCAACCCTGTGCGTGCTGTCTGCCGTGTGTCGGCATAAATATCTCGGCGGTCAAAACGCTTGGCTTGGGCTTCCTCCACGCTGCACAAATGCCCAAGCGGTGCTGTGTGCAACATGTCACGCAAGGCATCAACTCTGGCGTTTGCCATGCGTGAAAGGCTGTAAACACCCCCTTCTTGGCCAACGAGAACGAAGTCACGGCGATCCCCTTGGGCAAGGGTGTATCCTGCCGCTTCTAGCCCCTCAAGAAACGCGGCACCGTCGCCGTTTGCCTTCGCATACAGGGCTGACACCTCCGCTTTGATCTCGCGGGGGTCGCGGCCTGTCCGTTTTCCCTGCTGCATGTCGTCGTGACTTGGCGTGCGGTCGGGCCGTGGATTGTCCCCACGCTCAGCATGAACGCCCTGGGTCTTCTCAAGACCTAATTCGCGCTCAACCTCCCGAGAAACCCGTTCGTGTTTTGCGTAATTGTCATGATTAGACCATGCCTTCATGGTATCAAGGTCAATACGCGAATAGACCAAGTGAACATGTTCACGCCCTTCCTTCTCGTGCAGCACGACGGCGCGGGGGTAGCCCTCCAGCCCCATTTCCTTCTCAAAAATGCCAATCGTCTTGTCCCACTCCTCGCGGTTTAAGGTGCGATCCGGACTCAATTGCGCGTGATAAAGTGGCTTCTCACACCGTGTTCCTTTGGCAAAATCTCGCCAGTCGTCTATGGCGGCATCCAGATCATTGAGAACCGCGCCCTTGATCTCCAAGACTTCAACGCGGTCGTTCTCGTCCTTCAGTAGGTGCTGAGCCAAAAAACGCCCGTTCGTGATATTCCCCTTCGTGATCACGGGTCGCCCTCCTCGGACGGCGAAGAAATCGCCTCCGGTTCCTCACGGCCAAGAGCGGCCTTAACCTGCTGCCTCATAACCACAAGATCAGATGAAAGTTTTATAAGAGCTGGAAAGTTAACTCCGCGCCCTTGGTTGGCGACATGGGCAATCTGGTTTATGTTGCTCCCGATCTTGCCCAGCTCGCCAAGCAACTTTACCAGCAACTCTTTCTCAACGACGGGCCGCCGTGCTCCTCGGAGCTGAGGTGCCCCTTTCCCGAAAATCAACGTCCTCAAATACCCCGACACGGATAGCCCAGCCCGTGCCGCCTTCGCCTCGATCTCGGCTTTCTCCGCGTCGTTCACAACACAGATGGCACGTGCGTTCCGCTCTCTTTTTTGACTACTGCGGCGTTTGGTGGCCTTTGGCTCCATGCTCGGCACCTCGCTTTTTTTGGACGTTGCGGCAACGTATGAGCCGCATGGGTGGGTGGGGTTTTCCTTGGCTGTGAGGGGATGCAACGGGGGGAACCCCCTTGCCAAGACGACGTGGGGACTACGCAACCGATAGGGCGGCGTTGGCACACGTCAATGGCTTGCTCTCTGCTTTATCTATACTCTGATCTATGATATTAAAGCCGTGATGAATCTCAACGCAAGATGAAATATCACAGGATGGGAAAATCGTGGGGCCGGGCAGTAGGGAAAGAAAAGGTCTCAGGCCGATGACTCCAACCCGCTCACGGGAAGGCTAAACAGGTATCAGGGGACATCGGTCTGTTCAAAAACTGACGAGATGATTTTTCGCCATCCCACTGCTACAATGCTTGCATATCCACCTGCGGTTGTAGAAAAGGACACAACATGGACCAGCGCAACTTTGATCAACTGAAAGAACTTGGTGCTGGGCGCATTGCTCCGGACAACGTTGCATCTTTATATCATCAGGCATTTCAACAATACGGAAACCAATCTCTTTGGAGTCGAAAACCGAGTGAGCACCCAACAATCGCCCAAGCCCTGATCATCTCGGATTGCCTGCGCCACGAGGGTAACCTAGCAAGTCGTGCTTTTGCCGCGCAGATGGAAGAGGCTTGCCGTGCCGCTCTCTAAACTGCAACACGAAATTCTTGTCCTTCTGGCCACGCACAGAAATCCAGAAAGTTACGTCGCAGGGGCAACCGCGTTGAATCAACACGGCCCGCGTTTTTCCGGAGACATTGATATTTTTCACGATCACGAGGACGCTGTTTCTCTGGCTGCTGAAGCTGACGCACGCCAACTGATGGAGAATGGCTTTGCCATCCAATGGCTGCGACGCTATCCAGGCTTTCAAGCTGCCGTGGTGGCACGACGTGGAGAAAAGACAAAACTGGAATGGGTGCGGGATAGCGATTTCCGCTTCTTTCCAACCGTCGCGGATGATCTGTTCGGTTACCGCCTGCACATCATCGACCTGGCCACCAACAAGGCCCTGGCGGCGGCGGGCCGCCGTGAACCGCGGGATGTCTTGGACCTCCTCTATGTTCACGAAAACCATCTGCCGCTTGGCGCGGTGATCTGGGCGGCGGTCGCCAAAGACCCAGGATATTCACCGGAAAGCCTGATAACGGAAATCCGCCGCAACGCACGCTATCTTGCCGATGACTATGCCGATCTGGCCTTGGTCGAACCTGTTGACGCTGCGGCAGTGTCGCAAACTCTGCGGAAAATCCTTGATGAGGCTGAAAAACGGTGAACCCGTGCAGCCTGAACCAAGCAATTTGACCGCCTATGAGGAACATGCTGGAAGGCGGCGGGGTTTGTGGCCGTCATCACCAGACATCTCGGCGGCCATGATGGAACGCTACAGAACGCCGAAGCCGTAAACCTGCTCGATCTGTTCGGCCAACAGGCGGGCCTGTAAATTGCCCTCGACCCGCAGGCTGCGCGTAATGGCAAGGGTATCCTCCGGAATCAAATACGCAACCAATCAACCAAGAACGGCCAAACCATTACGGTCAATCAAATCGAGCAAGCGCAGTGCTGGACCGGATGGCTTTTTCTGCCCCTGCTCCCACTGCTGCACCGTCGTCTTCCCAATGCCAAGGAACACAGCAAAAACAGCCTGGCTCACATGGTTGGCCATACGGATGCGCCGGATATCTTCTGACCCGAATTGACGTTTCGGCGGCAAGCACAGTGAATCAATTTTGCGCATGGTGATTTCATCCATCGCGCCGACCTTCACCAAATCGCGTGCCATCTCGTGGGCAACATCCAAAATCTCACTCATCGCACACCTCAAAAATCGCGTTGTCCGCCAACAATTCGCTGATTTGTCGATCCGTGGCAGCAAGAAAGCCTTCTGCGGAAAGACTCAGGACGGCTTCCTCCTTGTCCGTTATGTTCGCCTTCGCATTTTTCGGAAAGGCGTAGAGAAAAATGATGCGTCTCGAGTCGGCCCTTCGATACCCAACTATCGTTCGATAGCCGCCGCTTTTCCCGCCTCCTGCACGCCGCCAACCGTTTTTTGAACAGGTAGCCCCCAAGGTCAGCTTCAACCTGTCCCGCGACGACTTCCGCCGCCGTGTTGCGCAAAACGGCATCCGTAATGCCTTCGCTCCGCGCCCAACGGTTAAACCACCTGTTCTTGAATATTTTCATCATCCATACTGTAACACTTGGTGAGACACTTTACAAGCTCTTGCCCTGTTGCCCATGGTCTTGTTCCGTGTCGGGGTCTCGTCTGCGCCTTGCATCGGCGTGTCACACGCACCGCAAATCAACAGCAAATCGGCCTTGCCCCATGCGTTCGCCCCGCAGTCAGAACAGGTGAATTTCGTGCGGTTGCTTCGGTCCTTCTCCCCGCCATCTTCCTCTTCGGTCGTTTTCACACGGTCGGCAATTTCACTCCATGCCAACCGAAACCCATCAGAAATCAACTCACGACTTGCCTTTGAAAACGGTCCACCTTCCAGAATGTAATCGCTCATCTTCTGGCCAGTCTCCTTACCACCAGGCTTTCCTGTGCTGGAAGGCTGCAACCCCACCGTCTTCATCTTGGCCGCCCATTCTGCGTTATGGTAGGCATTGCGCGAGGGCTTCCCGTAGTGGTGCTGCCATAGGTGCGTCATTTCATGCGTCAGGGTTGATAACACCTCCTCGATGCCGTCAATCTTGAACCTCTGCGGATTCAGGGCGATTTCGTCCGTGCGCCGGTCATTTTCGCTATGCTCAAACCGTGAACCCCAAAAATAGCCGCTCATCCGCTTGTCTTTGCGCTGCAAGGTAATCAAACAATCCGGCAAGGTGGTCGCAAACAACTTGCCGTTGAAAAAATCGTAAGCCTGCTGCAACGCGCCGTAGGTCTCCACGGTTGGCTTGTTGTCGTCCATTTCGTTACCTCCCATTTTTTGTATTGCACAATACAAAATTGAGGCGTGCTGATGAAAATTTCAACCCGTCACGTCAATACCAGGCGCAAAGCGTCGTTCCAATCTTTGCCTTCAGGGGCACGTGCCCGCCGTGCGTCAGGGCGTAGCGATTGGATCAGGGCAGCAAAGCCCTCTCCATCCGGGTCGGTGTCGGTTGCCGTGAGAATTTCAGCGTCAGGATAGCGGGTCAAAACATCGGCAAGCAGGGTGCGCTGATCGGGAGACAGGGCACCAGCAAAGGACACAAAAAGACCTGGTGCCGAGTTGAATTGGTAAAAACTCATCACGTCAATGGCACTTTCGGCAATCACAATGCGAGGATGCGGCGCAGGATGGGTTGTCCCTATCCGGCACGCAAACAGGGCTTTCCTGCCTCCTGATGAAAATCCGGTGAAGCCTTTATTTTTGAGTTCCCACCCCGTCACCCCGCTGCGGTCATTGTGGCGAAAAGCCACATTGCCGCGTGCGTCGATCCGCACATGGTCGGCAAAAGCAGTCACGGTGTTGGGCATGATGCCACGCCCTTCAAGATACCCGCCACGGTAGGGTATCAGGCGATACCATTGGGCAATCAGGGCCACCTGGTCGCGTGGCATGGGTGCTGGCTTGGGAATTGGGAATGGACGGCTGGCAGTGGGGGAAGAAGAAGCAGAAAGCCAAGGGCGCAAGACCTTGCGGGCACCGCCAAGGCTCACCCCGTCGCGGCGCATGACAAAGTCAATCACGCTTCCGTTGTCGCCCGTATCCCGCACGCTGAAATAAACCCCATGCCCATCGGGGGCAGTGGCCACCACAATCTTGTCTCCGTCCGAAGCTCGCCGCATGACTAGGCTGGCCCGGCTGCTCTCTCGTTTGTCCAAGGCGTACCCATAGCCAACCGCGATTTCGGCAAGCTGGAGTTCGATTTTGAAGCGTTCCAGTTCGTCCATGCTGCCCACCTTATTTTCTTTTCCCTACCGCCCGTCTTTTTTGTCTTTTCTTTTTCGTTTTAGCAAGGTCGTTTTTTGCCACCAGGGGTGGTTTGATTTTTTTTGGCCACTACCCTAGCCACCAACGTTTTGTGTGTGCTCCTTGGCCAACCTAGAGCTTCCTGGGGTGATGTTTGGCAGAGAGTCTTCCTGCTGACCGCTTGAGGTTATGCACAGATTTGGAGTGCCTACTACAGGATTTTTAAATACAGGAATCTTTACAGGAATTAGGGGGGGGCGATTCAGCGTGCTTTTGACCTTCCAGGGGGGGGCGATTCAGCGTGCTTTTGACCTTCCAGGGGGGGGCGATTCAGCGTGGATAACTTCATTTATCCACAGCCGTTATGCACAGGCAATCCTCCTGCATTCAGGATGGTCACCTTGCGGATGGGAGGCGGTGATGGTTTCAGCAAGACCCCCCCAACAATCTGCTCAAGCTTGGCATCCGAATAGACGGAATGCACCTGCAACAAGGCCTCCTTGAACTCCCGTTTGAAATCTTTCACGTTGAGATATTCCTGACCAAATTGCTCTTTGAGATTGTCCCAACTCAATCGGACTCCACTCGGCTTCGTGATTCGACACAGACGGTGTGCCAACCAAGTGTAGATGTCGAGCGCCAATGCTGAATGCTTGATGGCGGCCAACGCGCGCGGATCAAGTGGCACAGCATTTTCAATCAGCGTGTCAAAGAAGTCCTGACTCAATTCCAGAACACCAGGCCACAAAGTCCGTTGCGGCCCATGATCTACCGTCCATGCTTCAAAACGGCTGATCGGCTTAGTGTCAATGCTGATGTCTCGATCAGGCAGACTGAGGCCCAAGGTCATCCGGCATGCGGCCAAAGCCTCCATCTGCTTTCTGAACATGGTGTAGCCACCACGTGGCCCCCCATTGGTATCAATTCCAAGCCGTTTTAAGAACTCATAGATACTATCCCCAACCTCAATCGTGCGCGATTGGGTGCGCACAGCCTCACTGGAAAGATGGATCAGCACCAAACGCGGACGGGTGCCATAGGGCAAAGGCACATCAACCCAGACTCCACGACGCCACAACCGTCCAGCTTCCAGAAGCATGCTTGCCGCGCCATTGCGTCGTTCAAACATACGTCCTTCAACCCGTTTGCGCGGCATACCTACTTGACACAGAATCGCGTGCAGAAACTCTAAACTCTCCGGTGCGCTCTCTTTGATGGCGCACGCGGCATCCACAACGCGCCGCACGGTTGGTGGCATAGGTTTAAAAGTAGGCAACAACTCTTTGAGCGGTTTGGGTCCAGCCTCGCCAAAATCGCCCAGGTTGAATGACAACTGACCCGTAGCAGAAGGCTTCGGCACCTTTGGCAATATTGTTTCCATGATCCACGGTCCTCGTTGTCATCTTATGCTGCACGCCACAGACATGCTGACACTATTCACTCTTGCGCACCCGATCTATGGTCAAACCGTGCTCAACCGCTCGATAAATCGCCAGATTGATGATGGCAGCGCGGGCCTGCCCCATCTCGCTGGCCATTTCATCGACTTTGGCCAACAGCTCTGGGCTGATGGTGAGGGTGATTTGTCGCTTATGCCCCAGCATCACACCCTTGGCTTTTGCCCTTGCTGAGGCTTCAGCATCGGGAGCGCCCGCGATAAAGGCTTCCGCGTTCTGAGGAGCTTTCAGCTTTGGTTTTGTGATGGCCATTTCATCGCCTCCCAACCCAATAATGATGTTAATTTAACATTAATTTAATATTAAAAAAGAGCTTTTACAAGCATGGTCAGCTCTTCAGATGCTTTCTTGTCAGCAGGCCTAAGTTCCAAAACTGACAGCCCTGCCCCAGCCGCATTGGCAAACGCCTTCCGTCGCCGGATGGGCGTTTCTAAATATTCAAGCTGTGGCACATCAGCGACCGCAGCCGCCGCATCGGCATTATCAAGTGAGGCTTCCCCAGGGTCTGCACAGTTCAAAATCGCCACAGCGCGCAACCCGTCCCGGATGCCACGCGCTTCATCAACCAAGGCGGCTATATCGTTCAAGGCCCAAACATCATAGCTGCGCGGATGGAAAGGCACCACAAGCACATCAGACAGTACCAAGGCAGCTCGTAGGGCCGTTGAGTCGCGCCCGCCTGCATCAATGATGATGTCATCAAACTTCGCTTTCTGCTGCTGTACCTGGGAACGTAACGTTGCCCCATCAGGATAGGCAGAACAGGCAATCCCTGGAACATGGCCCGCATCCATCCGGATAGTCACAGCCGTTTGGGCTGTTCCCTGGCGATCACCATCAATCAGCCAGACTTCACGTCCAGCGAGCGCACGGGCTATTGCCAGATTGACCGCCAGCGTGGTTTTGCCAACGCCCCCCTTCGTGTTTCCGACCGTGATGATCATACAGTCACCTATTTAATATTAAAATGATGTGCAAGGCACATGGATAGCATTCTTTGACGGTATTGGAAAATAGCAATTTTCACGCCCATCCGGTGACACCCCCATCACCCATACAGTGCCGCACGCAAGTCGGCCAGAGACACCATTAGGGTCATAGGATCATGTGGGGAAGGAGAAAATCCAAGCGACACATAGAAGGCCTTGGCTTCGTCAGAAATGGCGTGGACGACCATGCCACGCATACCAAGGACATCGGCGGCTTGAGAGACACGTGCGGCGCTATCACGGAACAAAGCCCGACCAAGCCCTCGTCCTTGATGGGTCCGTGTCACAGCGAGTCTGGCCAGTAATGCAACGGGAATAGGGTCCGGCATATTACGCCGGAATTTCCCTGTCGCTTCTCCAATGCTGATCGCGCCTGATGCAAGCGCATAATATCCAACCACCCTCAATTCCTCGCACACCACGAAAGTGCGCGATGCGCCTCCCACCTGATTGGCGTGCGCACGCTTTTTCAACCAGTCATCAAGAGACGGCACCCCTGAAACAAAGCCGTCAAGCACATGCTGGCGATCCAATGGAACCGGTGCTGAGAGTGACACGGATCATTCCCACGGAGCAGGTGTTTTCATGGCACGGCGCAGTCGTTCATTGGGTTGCGGTGGAGCATCCAGCAGTTCGAGCCACTTGGCATAGGCTTCTTCATTGACAAGTAACATGGTGCGGTCAAGCAGGGCATCTTCTGCGGCACGTCGCGCAGCTTCCAGGATGAAATCGGTACGGTTCTGCCCACGCGCCTGTGCGGCACGATCAATCAGTTGTTTCTCTTCATGGCGAATACGCAGGTTGAGCGATTCGCGACGCTGTAGATTTGGTGACAAGGCAGTCATGGTCTCTCCTGTTCCCATTATGGATTGAACTTACAAACAGCATAGCATGACGCAATGACATTGTCATTACATCCCATGCTCTACCAGTGGTAGTTTGCCGCCGCTACTTTTACATTTCTGGGGGCAACAAGCATAAAATATTTATTTAATATTAAAAAAATATATTTATAGACAACAGTGAAGCTGACGCGGATACGTTCTAAGCTGGCAGGAAACATAAGGTTGAAGCATCGAGGAATCGCACGGGATGGCCGGTTGGCATGAACAGGAACGAATAATCCCTTGTAAGTTCAGGACAACCAACACACAGCTTTCGATAGATTGTCAAGACATGTACAATATTCAAAAAATATTGTATTAATATTAATATGATATTTTTTAAGTACGGACATACCGTCAACGGTCAAACCTCACAACATCACAAACGGCTTGCAATCCAATCGTCAATGGCCGTACTCGCTTCTTGCATCAGCCTGTTAAACGCCACCGAGTCAGGTTGCGGGTCAACCCAAAGAAGACCAAACAGATGCTGGCTGTCCTCCCCATCATCGCTACCTGGTTGCGTCCAGCATGCGCCAGGCTGAGAGGAAAATGATTCACTCCTCCCGCTGACCCAATAGGCTGAGAAGCGATGGGCAGCTTGATGCCTGATCACATTGCGTCCTTCCGCATCGATCTCAAAGATCCAACGCATGGACGACTCCTTGGATTTGCAGTGCTATCTGTCTGCCATTGGGTTCCGACTCAGGAGCCGGTTGCGGTTGTAGGTTGTGCAAATATTCGGCTGCGCGTTGCGCATGGGCAGCGGCGCTGAAAATGGCACGGTTGTCATTCTTGAGAACGGTAAGCCAATTGCTAATATAGGACGCATGATCTTCGCGCACTTCGGCGGTTATGCCAAGGTCTGCACACAGAAAGGCCGCACCGATCTCGGCCACCAACTCCTCCATGGCATAGCCTGCATCGCCCCATTTTTTGCGGCCAAAGTCACGGTCAAGACGTGTTTGGTGGCCAGTCCAATGGGCCGTTTCGTGCAAACGAGTGACGTAGTAGCTTTCCTGACTGTTGAAAAATTCAAACGGCGGCATGGTCACTTGGTCCGTGGTGCGGGCGTAACACGCCCGATTCCCCCCGTGCCGGACGATAGCGCCGGTGTTGGCCAGGAATTGCTCTACATGGGCTATGCGTTGCTCCGTCTCCAGCTGTGGAGCCTGGGCCATAGCGTAATAGTGCGAAGGCAAACCGTCGATCTGCTCGACATTGAAGACTGTGTAGCCCTTCATGAACGGAATCTTGTATTCAACATCTTCGCCATTCTCTTCGTTATGCTCGATCTTGGTCAAGGTGTTGGCATAGACCACCAAAGAACCACGTTCACCTTTGCGGACATGCCCACCCAATTCGTGAGCCTGTTTGAACGTCATCCAGAGCGGGGCGTTGTACCCCTTTTCCATGGCCTCAACCCACAGCATGAGGACATTGATGCCCGAATAGGGCAGGCCATTGAATCGTAAGGGACGGCTTATCTTGCCAGCGGCATGTTCAGCATTCCATGGCTTCATCCAAGGCCGTTTGCCATTTTCAAGCTCGGCGACGATTCTATCGGTGATGCGCTTATAAACATCCGTATTCATGATGGTTTCCTTCCATGGTGACGTATCTAAACAGAGAATTGCACATATTCAAGAGGGAAAGAGGCGCTTACGCGCCTCCCCCCTCCGATTTGGATTCGTTGGGCAGAATGACCAGGTTTCCTGATGCAACCGGTGATAGATCAAGGCTCATGGTGAACCCTTTGCCATTCTTGGTCGGCCACAAAGCCCCGATGCGAAGCCATTGTGCGTGCTCACGTTCTGGCACAAACCAAACGATGTGAGTGGGGCTGGAAGCTGTATGGGTGGTCTTGGTCATAAGGTGTCTCCTGTCTTGTCTTGAGGCCGCGCCAATCGCAACCTTTCTGGCAGCACAAAAAGCCTGCCACAGACGGCCACCGCACCCCTTGCGGGCCGAAGCAACGCGGAGGACGGATGATGAGGGACTTTTTTGAAGCGTAGCGGTCGCGAGGAATGCCCAAAGGGCAGGGGAAAAAAGTCTCACCACCGTTGCGGCGGACGGCGGCAGGCTTAGTGTCTGCCTGATATAAAGGTTTGCAGGCGCGGACAGGAAGTGGAAAGACAAGAGATTACCGGACTATGACCGCCCAAAAGCGTTCCATGCTATATTGGCATCGTGTTACTCGTGCCCAGTGAACTACATGCAATTGGCCAGCATGGTCCTGTCCCTGCCGTTTTCGGCATTGGTCAGGGTCAGCTCATACAGCATCCGGCTCTGACATTTTGGCAGTCAGCAAGAAGGCCGTCCGCTAATTTCGTGATGAGGCGGGCCGCTTTGTCGGCGAAGGATCCTTTCGTTTGGCCGCCAACTTACCGGCTCCTCGCTGTTTCACGTGGGTAGCTCCCGGGAATATAAATGGACGAACGACCTTTGAGATGGGGTGATGCCCCTGAATACCATCGGCAGCACTGGCCGCCGGAGGAGCCGATTTTGGCGGCCAGTGCTGCACTTGGGGGTTCGGGGGATGGGTCCACGCTCAAAGATGGAGCGCCCACTTTATGCTTCCCGGGAACATTCTTGCTTTCTGGATATTGATTTTTTCTACCCACGTGAAACAGCGAAGAGCCAACTTACCTGTCCACATGCTTCGGTAGTTCGAAATGAACCTCATCAGCCGCAAACCACCCGTTCGCGATTACGTGCTCCCGAACCGCAGTGGGATTGGGAGAATAGGCTACGAGAGCCAAGCTCGTTTGAGCACGACTACATGTTACGTAGAACAGACGCCTTGTACGATCAACGGACGTTTCTTTACCATCTTTGGCATTCTTAATATCAGCGACTGTAGGAGCTTTGACACCTAGCAGCTTGTCATAGCCAAATAGAAAGCCTCGGGCTTCATCATCATCCATGAGAACCATGACGCGCTCAAATTCCAAACCTTTTACGCCCTGATGAGTATCGAAAGGAGCTTGGCGCGCGACATAGGTAGCATAGGGCTCGATTTCCGAAAATTGGCAGTCGAGGAAGTCAATCAGAGCTGCAATTTGATCGCTGACAAGATCGGTATCTTCGTCGTCGGATGTCCTAGCTGGTGTGGTCTTAGCGGCTAAGGCAGCTTTAAGGCTGTCAGGTACCGCAAATAGATTGGTTTCGGCGATGTTCATGACGATTGCGGCGCACGTGGGTTCGCCGTTGGTCCAAAGGGCCATAAGGCTATCAATAGCAGCCCGAGCAACGCGGAGCTGCTCAATGGGATTATCGTTGTCTTTCAAGGTATCTTTTCTGAGAAGCAGGGAATTTTCGCGTACCAGCTTAGTGGCGGCAAATTTGTCACCCGTTCGCTGGGCGATAATAAGCGGTAGGACATAGTGAGTGAAGAAACGGGTCGGTGCAAAACTGCCATCGAGAAAGCTCGTGCGATAATCATCTACGGAAGCCAGAGCCTCGAACATGCACAAGAAGCCCATACGCCGTGCTGCCATGTGATGCTCTAGAGTCAGAATTTTACATTTTCCAACATCGGCCCAATTCTGATCGCCGGTCAATTCTGCCATGTGCTCGCGGACCTGCTGTTCCAGAGCTGGTTTATCCGATACGCTGACCGGAAATACAAAAAGCCGCGCCCAGCCTTCGGGACGGTCGTCACGCGATTCCTGTTTGTGATCGTCAGCACTGCTGCGAATTTGATTGATGAGTCGCACAATGCGCCTCGGGCAACGGTGATTTAACTTCTTCTCTGGCTTTTTCCAGCTTGGTGGTATTTCATCTTCGATCCGTTCCTTACCGTCCGGGTAGATGCGCTGCATTGTGTCCCCGATCAGGCCTAAGCAGAAGCGGTCGGCATGAGCTTTCTGTACGACAAACAGTGCGTCGATCAGCGCACTGCTGGTATCCTGACTCTCGTCGATCAGCAGAAACGGAAATCTCTCGACGAACATCCGCTGCATGAGTGGTTTCTTGAGCAGGAAGGTCGAGAATATCTTTATGACCTCGCTATGATTTAGTGCGTTACGCTCCCGGTTTTCACTATTTGGGTTGTAGGTGAACACCTTTATATCAGTCAACAAATCCAACCGGTGCTGTTTAGAATCAATTTGGGTTTTGCGGGCAACTGACGCCTTGGTACCCGCCCGGCCCTTTGCCTCCTCGGCTTGAAGGTTGGCGATTTCAAGTTGCAGGTTGTCTTTTAGCCAAGCGCGGATGTCGGTATGTAACCCCTGGATTTGGGACCAAGCGAAGCTGTGGATAGTACGCACGACGAAAAGCGGATCGTATTCGGTGCGGCGCGTGATCTCGTCGCATGCTGCATTGGTATAGGTAATGACGGCCACTTGCCGTCCTCGCAGACGAAGAACACCTCGGTATGTCTTCGTCAAATATTTCAGTGCATTCACGAGAGATTTTGTTTTTCCTGAGCCGGCTCCAGCAAAGAGAAAAAAGCTTGTAGGTTTCTCCAGACTTAGAAAGCTTTCCAGTTCGTATTCAACATGGTCATCAAGCGTGGAGTTCGACGCCTGAGCAACAGCATCGTTCATACAGCTACCTCCTTTGGCGGTTCAGAGCCCGACGATAAATCGTCGTTCTCTGCCTGTTGGACGAGGCCAAGTTCGGCTTGCTTATGTTCAAGTTCGCCAGCCAGCCAGAGCAACCCCTCCTTGATATAAGCCGGCGGCTTCAAGTCACACGGTTCTTCGATTTCCAACAGATCCAGACCAAATTCGGCTTTTCCGCCACTATCGAGTGCAATTTTGAGTGCCGCGCCAAGAGATTGCAAGTTGTCACTATCAACAACAGCTTTGCGAAATTTAGCGATCAGCCCAGTCCCTTGTAACGTCTCGAACAGAACAAGGTTAGCAATCACTATGGCATCTTCTAAGGTGTATGAAAGAGCCTCGGAAGTTACGCCTTTGAATGTCGCTTGCATCGGCGATTGGTAAGCCACGCGCACCGAGAAATTTTGGTCGGCATAGACCTTCACCTTCTCGTCCTCCTGCTTGTCAAGCAGCGAATCCAGATCCTTGGTAGCAGGCCACCAAGTCCCGAGAGTGACATTACGGGTGGTGTAGTTGGCACCACGCAACGGCGACACGCTGGTACCTGTAGCGTTACAGGAATCAATGTCTGTAATTATTAATGTTGTTAAACCTATCTTCTCAATCAGACTTTTAAACTTGTGGGCGTGGCTGCCGCCGATCTCAAGCCAAGTGATGTAACTCTCCGAGAGATTCTTAAACTCAGAATGATTGTTTACAAAATGTGGCACGAGAATGCGTTCGGCTGGTCCTTCAAGCAGCACGGCGGCGTCGGCAAAGAACAAGTCGCAGTGGGTGACGCGCAGGTAGCGAGTTACAAAACGCTTGGTTTCTTGGTCATCACCAAAAGCGTTCTCCAGGTTAACCACGCATGAAGTCGGGATTGACTTATCGCCGCCCGGCAGTCGACGGAAATAGCGAAGCGAGTCAAACTCGCATTCATGCGCGATGTGGCTGGAGTGAGTACTGACCACCATTTGGGTCTCAAAATCAGGGCTCGTTCCGAGAACATCGTGGTTGCGCAAAATTTTGTGGGCTTGACGAATGAATACTTGCTGGACCTGAGTGTGAAGATGCACCTCGGGCTCCTCAATCAGGACCAAGTGCAATGGAGGGATGATTGTATCGTCGGAAGCTCTGTGCTTAGCTTTTCCGACCCGCATCCAACTATCGCGAAAAGCCATAAGGCGGAAGACCATAGAGATGAGGTTCTGATAACCTAGACCGTTGGAATCCTCCGGCAGGAACAAGTTAGTGGCATTTCCGCCATCTTTGATCGGTACAATGAATTGCACGGCGGCATCGTGGTTTAGCCCTTCGACAGGACGCAGTCGTGTCGAAATATTCAACCTCGGATCCGTAACCCCGGGATAACCAAGTTGATGCATTTCATTGATCGGATTTGTAAAGCTATTCTTTAGCCGTAGATTGAAAGCTTTCTGAGCTTCCTCGATCGCCTTAAGTGCAAATAAGTCTTGCGCATCAGGATTCTCATAAGGGTCGAGATGGCGGGTGTAATATTGCCGGAGCTGGACTGATAATTTCCGCGATCCACTGACATTGGTAGCGATATCATCACCGTTGTCTTCACCTATAACACCAAATCCACGTTGGGCACTAATCTCGTCGATACGAATGAGGCCCCGAAATGGATCGCCATCTATTGGTTCACTTCCATTAAGTGTTTGTGGTTTGGCCACGCCGTTCGCCGGCTCGATACAGGCATCTGGATCAAGCACATACGCCTTTACAGTGAAGAACTTATGCAACTGACGTTGCAGGAAATCAACAAGGTTCTGTGGCCAGAGCGCAACCTGAAAATCGGTCGCAACACCATCGCTTTCTCTGGCTGAGACAGCGACATCTTGCAGTTTCAATGCCTGCATACGTGCCTTTATATATTCCTGCTGCAACTCCAATGCGTCCTTTGGTTCGAGACGCATGCGTACACCTAATTGCCCGCCATCCCAATCAAGCGTTGGTATAATCTTCTGAACGTAGTGCAATTCATTTTCAGCGACATAGAGCCAAACATCCAGGAATGGCAACACTAGACCCAAATTGGGCGGCGGCAAAGGTTGATTTGCGCGAATAGCGGCTTCCCATTCATCACCCATTGCATTGATCGCTGGCCAATGGGAAAGCGTGAAGTCATTAAGGCAGAAACT